>JAAYFX010000338.1 GCA_012728025.1 Clostridiales bacterium | reverse complement strand
TTTACCGCTGTGATACAGATTGACGAGACTTTGCTTAAAATCATCGTCATACTTTCGATAAGTGCTCATAGCTTTTCCCTCCTTGTTTGTGTCTACTTAATTATACTACTTTACACTTTTGAGTGTCCACTTTTTTAATATACATCCAAGGCATGCCGTGCCGCCGGAGAGCTACCGTATCAGCTCACTCAGTTCAAAACGCACTATCGTGAATATGCAGCCAAAACTCGAGCAACTATGCACATCCAGCGCAAGCCCGGAGAACTTATGGAAGTGGACTGGGCCGGACAGACAGCTAAACTTACAGATGCCGACACCGGAGAAGTGCTTGATGCATTCATCTTTGTAGCGGTACTGCCATACAGCGGATATGTCTATGCCGAGGCGTTTGCATCCCAGGCTCAGGAAGTGTGGATAAGGGCTCATGTCAATGCATATTGCTTCTTTGGCGGCGTCACGAGGATTCTTACGCCGGACAACCTAAAGACCGGTGTCATTAAAAACACTCGCTCTGAATTGGTACTCAACAAGAGTTATCAAGAGATGGCCGAGCATTATGGGACAGCCATTATTCCCGCAAGGGTGAGGACACCCAAGGACAAGGCGACAGTTGAGGGTGCCGTCGGCAATATATCTTCATTCATCCTAGCCTACATCCGAAACCAGACATTCTTCACTCTGCGGGAGATGAATGAGGTCATCTACGAACGGCTCCATGCCTTTAATCACAAGAATTTTCAGAAGAAAGACGGCAGCCGTGCCACATGGTTTGCCGAGGAGCGAACCTTCCTGCTACCCTTACCTCGCAACAGTTATGAGCTGTCTCTGTGGAAAACTGCAACAGTTTCCTTCAATTACCACATAGCTGTGGATGAGCAGTATTACTCGGTTCCCTTTGAGTGCATAAAGCGCAAGGTTGATGTGTGGGTCACTCCCAATGTTGTTGAGATTTTCTTTGAAGGCAGTAGAATCTGTTCTCACGTCCGACTGAATGGTCGGAAAGGTCAGTACAGCACCAGAGAGGAACACATGCCGCCAAATCACCAGCAATATATCCAGTGGAACGGTGAACGTTTCCGTAGCTGGGCGGCCAAAATTGGCTCAAATACTGCCACCGTTGTAGAAAGCATCCTTACCGGATACAAGGTAGAGCAGCAAGGCTACAAAGCCTGTATGTCGCTCCTAAAACTATCTGACCAGTATTCAGCCGAACGTCTGGAAGCTGCCTGCGCCAAGGCTTTGTTTTACACACCACGCCCCAACTACAAGTCTATTCAAAACATTCTGAAATCCGGTCAGGACAAGAAATCCGAGACTCCCTCTACCTCCTCCACCCAATACGGCTTCACTCGGGGTGCCGATTACTACAAAGGGGGGCGAGAATGATGCTGGATAACAATACCGCTTCAAAGCTTAGTGAAATGAAGCTTGGCGCTATGGCGGTGGCCTTCCGTCATCAACTTGAAGATGACAGCTTTAAGGATTTATCTTTCGAAGAACGGATTGGACTCCTAGTGGATGCTGAATGGACATCCCGCCGTAATAACCGTCTTACACGGATTCTCAAAAATGCCGGATTCCCAGAGCCGGGAGCTTGTATGGAGGATATCGAGTATCACGCAGACCGAAAGCTTGACAAGGCTTTTATCACACGACTTAGCACCTGCAATTTCATTGATGAGCACCATAACATCCTCATCCTCGGTGCAACCGGCAGCGGAAAGACCTATATCGCAAATGCAATCGGCGTGACTGCCGGGCGTAATTTCTATTCGGCTCGGTATGTCCGATTGCCTGACCTGCTAGCAGAGCTTTCCATTGCAAGGGCTGAGGGCAATTACAGAAAGACCCTTAAGGCATACAGGCAGGTTAACCTGTTAATTCTTGATGAATGGCTTCTCTATCCGCTCAAGGACAGCGAAGCTAGAGATTTGCTTGAGATTACCGAAGCTCGCTACAAAAGAGCTTCTACAATCTTCTGTTCACAATTCGACGTCGGCGGCTGGCATCATAAGATTGGCGAACCGACACTTGCCGATGCCATCTGTGACCGCATTGTTCATGATTCTTACCGCCTCGTCATAGGCGGCGAGGATTCAATGCGCAAACGTAAGGGTATTTCAAAGGTAAAGTAGCTGCTTCAAGCATCGCCTGCGGCGGTACTATAAACCCCTACCGCCGCAGGTGTAAAGTGTCACCGCCCAAACTGTAAAGCCTCCCCGCCTCAGAGTGTAAAATCGTGCCGACATATTCAGCGAGCAGGACATCGCTGTATTCTAGCTTATCAATGAACTCGGTCAGCTGCTCAAAGCGAACCTTCCGCTCCTGACGGAGAGTTTTGTTTTCTTCAAACTTGTTCTTGGCGGTATCGTAACGTTTGGGCAGCTCGTTGTAGTGCCGCAGGTAATCTTCTTGGTCAAAAGGTGAGCATGCATTCTCGGAGATAATCTTTCGGATGGCTCCTTCAATCAGCTCACACTCGTTTTGGAGAGGGGCATCTATTTTATCCAGTTCTGACACATTCGCCAACTGCCCAATTAAGCAGCGATATTCGCTGATGGCCTCTTGTTAGCACTAACTATCCATGAAAATCAGGGTTCTCCTAGACACGAGGAACTACAGGAATTTCACTTGAATATAATGTAATGTAGCGGTGCTATACACAGGGTACATACCCCAGTGGAAGGAGGTGTACCTTATGTGTTGCTGCTGTAACTGCTACTGCCGCCGCTGGCGGTGCGGCTGGGTCTGGAATGGTCGTTGCTGGCTCTATTGCTGCGGGCCCATCTGCTAATTACCAGTAAGCATCAAACCGCCCGACACATTTTTATGTCGGGCGGTTTAACGATAATTTTATTAAAAAAAGTTTTAAAAACATCTGGTATCAGAGCGATACCCATGAATTCATCCAAGGTCTGGGCAAGCGCAGCAGAAAAGGCATCGTCTGCCATCCATGTGTTATGGTTTCTGATATTCATGTTAAACGAGTTGTTTTCTATTTCAACAGATGAATTGGTAAAGGGCAGTAATTCTCAAGGTATAGATGATATAGAAGGAAAGCAAAATATATCTACATTGCAAGAAATCACAAAAATGAATGCAGCAAAAAGGCAGGTGAATATTGGCTTCAAAACAATCAGAAGCCACAAAATTATAGGGCATAGCAGAAAATCTCGGGGTTTACAGCCCCTCCAGCTTTAATATCGGCTCCTGCTCAAAATGCCGGCGGATAAAGGCCAGCAGGGCGGAGACCTCTCGGTCGGGGTCGGCGTTTTTCGGGGTGCAGCAATAGAGGCAGCCAGACTCCGGCGTGAGCAACCTGTGAATGCGGATGTCGGGGTTTGTAATTCGTAGCGCCATGGTAGAGGTCACAGTGGCAATCCCTGTGTTTTCCGTCATGGCGTTCACATAATCCAGACTGTAATTGGAGGATACAATCACATGGGGACGGATATTGGTCAGTCGGCAAAAATAATCAAACATACCCCGCAGGGCATTTTCCGTGGAGCCAGTGATGATATTTTCCCCGTCCAGCAGGGCAAAGTCAATGGGCGCTTTTCCCAGCGCTAAGGGGTGACTCTTGTGCATGGCGGCATACATATCACCCTGAGACAGGGGAACGGCCTGCAGTAGGCTCTTGTCAATGGGGTTTACGAGAAAGGCTAGATTAACCTCCCGATTCAGAAGCTTTTGAATGCAGATGGGCTGGGTGTTTTCGATGATTTCGATGCCAACCTCTGGATGCATTTTCTGGTAGTCAAAAAGAAACTCCGGACTGCCACTGTTGGAAATTCCTTGGGCAAAGGCAATGGTAATGGAAGCCCCCGCTCTTTTACGGTGCTCCTCCAAAATCCCCATCGCCCGCTCATACTCCCCGTGCATTCGCTGCAGAACCGGATAGAGGGACGTGCAGATTGCCGTGGGCGCAAGCCCCTGCTTGGAGCGCTCAAAGAGGAGGACGCCCAGCTCGTGCTCCAGAGCCTGAAGCTGACGGCTTAAGCCCTGTTGGGTGATATAGAGCTTTGCGCTGGCCTTGGAGATGTTCTGTTCCTCATAGAGGGTTAAAAAGGACGTAACATATTTCATATGCATATGAAGCACCGCCTTCTCAGGTTCTCCCCTTATTCTACAACAGCCTGTTGTAGATGTACAGGATAAGTTGCTTTACGCCCAGAGAAAATCTTGCTAAACTGAGCTTAAATGGGATAAATGGGTTGGTTCCGTCTTTTTTATTCCCATTTAAGTTATTATTTTGACAATTTGAGGAGAGCAGCGGGAGGTACACTATGGCAGCCAGATTAAAGATAATTAAGCTTGCGAAAAAAATCAGCGGGCCAACGGCTCTGATGATTAAAATTGATGAAAATGCACCGGAATACTACGTTTTGGATTGTATTGTTACAGACGAAATGGCGGAGGTGGGGCTGGCAATGGAGCTGCGTCGCCCCCAGACTATTGCCCAAATCGCAAAAAGGTGCAAAAAACCTGTAAAGGAGACTGAGCGCCTTGCCCGAGAGTTAGCCCATGTGGGCGCCTGCATCTTCCACGAGGAAAACGGCGAGGATGTCTTTGAGCTGACGGTCTTTGTCCCCGGTGTCATGGAAAAGACTGTGGAAAACAAGGAGCTTTGTGAAAAGTTCCCCGCCATCCCCAAGGCCTTTGAGGAATATGCCCGCCTGCGTGGCGCAATGCTGGCCCCCATGATGCCTGTGGGCAAGGGGCCCATGCGGGTGATTCCAATTCAGCGGGCCATTGACGGTGACAGCCGCAAGGCGAGCTTTGAGGAGGTGGAGACTATCCTCTCCAAGGCGAAGCTCATTGCCGTTGCCGACTGCACTTGCCGCCGTTCCAGAAGGCTTCTGGGCGAGGGCTGTGGCCATTTGGAGCAGGATATGTGCATCCAGCTGGACAGCGGCGCAGAGTATTACATCCGCACCGGCAGAGCCAGAGAGATTAGCCACGAGGAGGCCCTGAGGATTCTGCGGAAGGCCGAGGACAATGGCCTGATGCATTCAATTCCCAACATTGACGCAGGGGTTACCCACGCCATTTGCAACTGCTGCGCCTGCGGCTGCTATTCCATGCGCAACGGCATCATGTTCAAATCTCCGGACATGATTCGCTCCAATTATATTTCTGAGGTCAACACGGAAAACTGCGTGGCCTGCGGCCAGTGCGTGGAAAACTGTCCCACAAACGCCCTGAAGCTGGGCCAGAAGCTCTGCGGCGAAAAGCCCCTGACGGCAAAGCCCACTCTCACCGCCCACGAAAAAATACTTTGGAAAAAAGACTGGGACGTGGACTATCGGGAGAACCGGAAAAACGTCACAGAGGACGGCACGGCCCCCTGCAAAACCGCTTGCCCAGCGCACATTGCCGTTCAGGGCTACATCCAGCTGGCGGCCCAAGGCAGATATTCTGAGGCCCTGAAGCTGATTAAAAAGGAAAACCCCTTCCCTGCCGTCTGCGGCAGAATCTGCCCCCACGCCTGCGAGACGGAATGCACCCGCGGTATGCTGGACGCACCCATCGCCATTGATGAGATTAAAAAATTCATTGCGGATTGGGAGTTGCAGGCAGAAAACCGCTTTGTTCCGGAAAAGCGCTATGACTACGGCAAGAAGATGGCCGTTGTGGGAGCCGGTCCCGCCGGCCTCTCCTGTGCCTACTTTTTGGCGCTGGACGGCTACAAGGTCACGGTCTTTGAAAAGCAGGAAAAGCTCGGCGGTATGCTGACCCTTGGCATCCCCTCCTTCCGCCTAGAAAAGAATGTGGTGGAGGCCGAGATTGAGGTTCTGCGGGAGCTGGGCGTAAGCTTCAAGACTGGTGTTGAGGTGGGAAAAGACTTGAGCCTCAACGACCTGCGCAGTGAGGGCTTTCAGGCCATTTACCTTGCCATCGGCGCCCAGTCGGGCAGAAGGCTCGGCATTGAGGGCGAGGACGCCCAAGGTGTCATGGCAGGCGTTGACTTTCTGCGGGAGCTGAATTTGGGCAAGGACCTCCCCCTCTCTGGCAAGGTGCTGGTCATCGGCGGTGGAAATGTGGCCATTGATGTGGCTCGGGCGGCAAGCCGTCAGACGGGTAGCGAAGTCTCCCTCTACTGCCTAGAGGCGGAGACGGAAATGCCCGCCCTGCCCGAGGAGATTGAGGAGGCCGCCGAGGAGGGTATCGGTATGAACCACGGCTGGGGCCCCAAACGAATCCTCACGGAAAACGGCAAGGTCACCGGCGTGGAATTCAGAAAGTGCCTCTCCGTCTTTGACACAGCCGGAAAGTTTGCGCCGGAATATGACGAAAACGCCACCATTATCGTACCAGCGGACCATGTGCTCATTTCTGTGGGCCAATCCATCAGCTGGGGTGGCCTTCTGGATGGCAGCAAGGTTCTTACAAGGCCTAACGGCACCGCCGTTGCCGACGGCTTTACCTATCAGACCCAGACACCCGATGTCTTTGTCGGCGGAGACGTGTTCACAGGTCCGAGCTTTGCCATAGACGCCATCGCTGCCGGAAAGCAAGGCGCAATCTCCATGCACCGCTTTGTCTGGGAGGGCCAAAGCCTGACCCTTGGCCGTGATCGTCGGGAATACCGCTCTCTGGATAAGGACAGCCTAGATTGCTCCGCCCTTGCGGCGGGCTTTGACAACAGCCCTAGGCAAAGACCTGCGAAACGGAAGGACGCACCGGCCTTTGCCGACAACCGCCTGACCTTCACAGAGGAGCAGCTCAAGCAGGAGACTGCCCGCTGTCTTGGCTGCGGCGCTGTCCAGCTTGACCCCTCCATGTGTGTGGGCTGCGGTATGTGCGTATCCAAGTGCAGTTTTGATGCGATTTCCTTGGTGCGCAAGTACAATGCCTATGCCACCACCTATGAAAAGCTGCCCCTGCACATGGGGCCCAACGTGGTCAAGCGGCTTGGCAAAATTGCCGTAAACGCCGTGCGGGGAAAAACCCGCTAGCTGTTTTGAAACCGATAATTGACATAAAAACAGCCGGACAGGGTTTCTCGCTCCCTATCCGGCTGTTGCTTTTTTT
>JAAYFX010000017.1 GCA_012728025.1 Clostridiales bacterium | reverse complement strand
CTTTTCCCCGCCAAAGAGGGTCATAAATGTTTTTTTGCCCTCACGCTTATCCTTGCCTATGGTTTTCCCCAATTCTGCCTCGCTTGAAATTTCATCAAGCATATCATCCCGTATTTGAAAGGCCGCTCCCAAAGAAGCTCCGTAAAGACAGGCGGCCTCAAGCTTTTTCTCATCTGCTCCTGCGGCAATTGCGCCGATTTTACAGGCTGCCACGAAAAGGCTGGCGGTTTTTGCGCTTTGCAAAAAACTTATCTCATCTTCGGAAAGCTCCCTTTCCTCCCCCTCCAAATCAAGCTGTTGACCGCCGCAGATGCCATCAACCCCCGCCGCCGCCGCTAGTGCCTCGGCGCAGGCAACACGGGCTTCAAAGGGTATTTCACTTCGCAGGATTATTCCGAAAGCCTCGGCTTGAAGGGCATCTCCGGCCAGAATTGCCCCTGCCTCGCCAAAAACCTTGTGGTTGGAGGGCTTTCCACGCCGCAGCTCGTCATTATCCATACAGGGTAAATCGTCGTGGATTAAAGAATAGGTGTGGAGCATTTCAAGGGCACAGGCAAGGGGCAAAGCCTTCTCCACACTTCCCCCTGCCGCCTTGGAAAACAGCAGAACCAAAATCGGTCGAAGGCGCTTGCCACCCGCTGTCAAACTGTAATTCATGGCTTCTATAAGACGCTTTTGGGGAAGGCTGTCACTGGGGGCAAAGAGCTTTTCAAGCTCATTATCTATCATTTCTTTATATTTTTCTATTACGGTCACGACTGCTGCCCCTCGTCAAAAATAAGCTCCTCGGGTTCGCCGTCTATGCCTTTTTTAAGTTTCATAACCTTTTGCTCAGCCTCATCCAATAATTTGCCGCATTTTGAAATCAGGGCTGTGCCCTCCTCAAAAAGCGCCAAAGACTCGGAAAGGGGAGCCTCGCCTTTTTCCAAAAGTTTTACTATTTCGTCAAGCCGCCCCATAGACTGCTCAAAGCTTTGCTTACTTGTCGCCACAGGTATTACCTCCCGCTTTATTTTCCTTAGTTGAAGCTTTTGCCTTTTTTCCGGCAGATAGCTTTTCCTTATCTGTAACCGTACATAAAAGCCTGCCGTCGGAAAGGGTTACATTAAGACTGTCGCCCTTATTAATAGTTGAAACAGAGCTTACAGCCCTGCCATTTTCGTCTGTTGTCATAGCATATCCCCTTGAGAGAACCTTTAAGGGACTTAGGGCATCCAGCGAGGCGGCAAGACGTATGTAGTCCTGCTTTCTTTTATGAAGTCCCCTTTCATAGCGGGACAAAAGAGCCTCGGAAAGACTATCTAACTCCTGACGCTTTTGGTCTATATATGCCGTGGGTCTTAAAAGTACACGGCGGGATGAAAGGTCAGTAAGCCTTGCCCTATTAGCCTCAAGCTGCTTTCCCATGGAATGGGCAAGGCGCTGCTCATAACTATAAATAGTCTCTTGCATTTCGCTTTGGGCTGGGACTGCAAGCTCGGCGGCGTTCGAGGGTGTTGCCGCACGAAGGTCTGCCACATAGTCTGCAATGGTGACATCAGGCTCATGTCCCACAGCGGAAATAATGGGTGTTTCACAGGCAAAAATTGCCCTTGCCACCCGTTCATCGTTAAAGGCCCAAAGGTCCTCGATTGAGCCGCCGCCCCGCCCTGTAATTATAAGGTCAGCAACCTTGTGTTTATCGGCATAGCGTAGGGCGCCGGCAATCTCCGCCGGAGCTTCGGCCCCTTGTACACGAACGGGCAAAATGACAACCTTTGTCATAGGCCAACGCTTTCCTAAAACCCTTATAATGTCTCTTACCGCCGCTCCCGCCGAGGAGGTTATGATAGCGATGGTTTGGGGAAAGCGGGGCAAAGGTTTTTTATGTTCGGCATCAAAAAGCCCCTCTTTAGACAACTTTTCCTTAAGCTTTTCAAAGGCTGCGTGTAAGTCCCCCTGCCCCTCCTGCAAAAGCCCTGTGCAGTAAAGCTGATAAGCCCCGTCTCTGGGATATACGGAAATTCGCCCCATAGCCGTAACTCCCATGCCGGCCTCCGGCACAAAGCCCAGCTTTGAGGCGCTTGATTTGAACATAACACAGCGAATAGAACTTTCAGCGTCTTTAAGGGTAAAATAGTGGTGTCCCGAAGGGTATATTTTGTAATTGGAAAGCTCTCCTTTTATGGAAAGTCCCGAAAGCAGCAAATCAGAATCCAAAAGATTTTTTATATGATTATTTACCTCCGTTACGGATAAGCTTGCCATTTTCATCAGCCTTCCTCCGGCATCGTTTCACTAGGGCTTTTTTCAAGCTCCGAAGCTTCTTTTTCTTCGGCTGGGGCTTCTTCGGCTTCCTGCTCCATAGGCTCGTCCTGCAAAGGGGAAAAGCCCCGCTCGCCCCTCATAAAGCTTCCTAAAATGCCATTTATGAAAGACACAGTCTCCTGCTCAACATAGCCCTTTGAAAGCTCCACCGCCTCGTTTATGGCAACGCTGTCCGGAACTTCGTCCATATACAGCACCTCGAAGATGGCGGTGCGCAAAATTGAAAGAGCAATGCGGGAAATGCGGGAAATCTTCCAGCCCTTGGCATACTTTTCAATATAGCCGTCGATTTCATCCACATACTCTGAAACACCGTTTACAACGGCATATATATAAGTTCTCTGCTTTTTTGAGGGGTATTCCGCAAAAAGCTCGCTTTCGTCTTTAAGGCTTTCGTAATACTCCTTGTTAAAAAAGCTCTCCAGCAGCTCGCCCGTATCCTGCCGCCTGCCGGCAAGGCTGAAAACAAGCTGAACGGCAATTTCCCTTGCCATGGTTCTCGTCATATATTTCTCCTCCGAAATAAAAAGGGATTTCACACCTGTGTTTTAGGTATGGCATCAAGATAAACGAACAAAAAGCGGAGAGAAAAATCTCCGCTTTGCTGCTTTTTATTGTCTTGTCTTTGGAAAGGACACCCCGCTGACATGAACGTTTACCTCGGGGGTAAGTCCTGTCATAGCCTCTAAAGCGCTTGTCACTGCCTTCTGGACATTTTTCGCAATTTCCGTAACAACTCCCCCAAAGCTGACCATGATAAGAACATCCACTGTGATGCTCTCGTCCTCCAGCGTTACTTTAATGCCCTTTGAAAGAGTTCTTTTGCCGATGAGGTCTAAAATTTCGTTGCCTACGGTATTTGTAAGACCGCCGACCCCGTCAACCTCCGCAACTGCGGCGCCGACCATTACAGCGATAACGTCCTCCGATATTTTAATGCTTCCTTTTTCGGTTACTGTGGTAATATAGCTATCAGCCATTTTCGCTACCTCCTTGTGGTCTGAAGGCCAAACCTTTTCGGCCTAAAAGTTATTTTACCACAGTTATCCGAAAAAATAAAGCAAAATTACACATTACTCAAGTATGTTGCCGCTTTGGTAAATTTCCTCCTCATTATAGACACCACCTGTGAGGGTTTCGTCAATATCTCCAATGGCTCCCACATCCTGAAGTGCCACCTGTCCGCTTTTAACCTCTATGATTTTAATTTGTGTTGCGTTAAAGTCTGTTTCCCCTATTATAGCGTCAGTAATCCTTGCCACTTCCTCGGCTAAAAGCCCATCGGCGGGGGCGGGCACTGCAAGAGTTACACCCTCGGCACTTATAAAGGCCACGCACTCGGCAAAGTTTTTTGCCAAAAGCAGGTTTTCGATTTGAGTTTCCAGCATGGAGTAATTTGCCATAACTGCAATGGTGCTTATGGCACTGTCAATAGTTTCCTGAGATGCCGTAGCCGAGGTGGCCGCCGCTTCAAGAAGGCTTATTGCCTCGTCTCGAGATTGCTGGCGGGTAAGCCTTGCCTGAGCAAAATAGTCAGAGACTAAGGCATCTGCCTCGTTTCCAAGGGTCATTTCCTCCTGTGACTTTGCACTTGCAAGCTCTGCGTCGGCCATAACCTCGTCCGCCGTCCTATTATTATAGGACCAGTTTAAATACACCGCCGCGCAAAGGCACAGCAGTACCGCCGCTATTGTGATGTTCCTTTTGGTTTTGCTCATTTTCTTTTCCTCCTGAATAGAAAAAATATTTCGCCCCTCGGCGGTATTTCAAAAGTTTTTGCTCCCCCTTGCTAAAAGCCTTATCCTAAGCCATAGCAATCACCATAACCTGCACCGATGTAAGACCCGTAAAAGCGCAGACAGCCCGTGTTATTTCAAGCCTAACCTGAGCCGACTGAGCGCCGTCGCAAACTATAACGGCTCCTGTATACTCTGGGTTTACATAATATATATCCACCACTTGTTCCCCGCCGGAGGCAGAGATAACAAGGGTTTCCTCGCCGCTTTCGGCAAGCTGCCTTTGCACACTTCCGGAGACGGATAAAAGCACAGACACCCTGCCCGCCCCCTTTATTTTGGAAAGCTGTTTTTGAAGCCTTTCCTCCTCCCGTGACAAGGTGAAGGCCGGAATTTCAATCTCGCTGTCTGTGCTTTCTTTTTTTCTTTCTCCCCCCGAATTGGGGATAAGAATGAGAAGCACACCCACAGCAAGGATGATAAGGGCGTATTTGTTTTTTAAAAGGTCTTTAAGCTTAAAGCCTTTTGCCTTGTTTTTGTCCTTAGCTTCCATATTCACTCCAATGCTGATTTTCCTTAGCCAGCCCTATTTCACCTTCGATTAATGACTCCAGCCGCTTTTTCCCCGTTTCGCTCACTTCGCCCTGTATTGTTACAAAGGCGGGGTACCAAAAGCCTTCCTTACTCCAGTTCATGGAAACCGAAACATCTTGAATACTCTCTCCCATGTCCAGCGCTTTGTCTGATATATATGCGGATATTTCCTCTTCTATGAACCTTCTGTTTAAACTGTTTGTTTCGTTTTCCCCCTGCTGGGCTATCTCCTTTGCTCTCTGCCTGTATTCAGAAACGCTCATGGATAGCAGCTCTCCCGAGGGGTTTATTAAAGGCCCCGCCATGGAGCAGACAAGAACTAGTCCGCAAATAAGCTTTAAAACGTTTTTCACGCTTCCCTTAGGCGTTATAGAAATGGCCGCTCCGCAGATAATGGCCGCTCCTGCTATGGCTTTTACCCAGTCTCCCAAAAATGTGCTCATGCTATACCCACCGCCTTCATACTGGAAATTACGGAGAAAAACAGCATAAGCCCGCTTGCCCCTACAAGAGCCAAAACCATTCCGAAGGCAGCCCCAACTCCGGAAATAAGCCTGCCCATGCGCTTATCGGATATGGCTTCCGAAACCGCCGCCGTACCCTTATAAACCAGATAATGGGTGCCAAGGCTTATGAAGGGCGTTATGCAAAGGGCGGCAACAGCAAGAAAACCAAAAACTCCGATAAGGTTTCTTATAAGCCCCGCTCCTGCAACCACCGTTTCCGCCGCATCAGATAAAATGCCCCCCACCACCGGCAACATGGTACTCATAGCCGATTTTGTAAGCTTCACCGTAAATTCGTCGGCTTTGGTGGAAACAAGACCGGAAATACCAAGGTAGGCTGTAAAGCCCGTCATCAGAAGAGTCAGGGCCGTTGTGCAGCCCCATTTAAGAAAGTTTGAAACCCTTTCCAGTGTATCTTTTCCCAAGGCGGCAGAGGCAATCACAGAGCCTAAGTAAAGACTTATAAGGGGCATTATAATATTCGTTCCAATGGTCATAATAATGTCCATAAAAAGCGCTGTGGCGGCGTATTTTGCAGCAGCAGAGGTGATGGCCCCTGCGCTTGCCGCCGCTGTGCACATCATAGGCAGCAGCACCTTAGAAAAATCCGACAGCTTGTGCAGAGTATCTATCCCCATTGTGAAAAAAGCGTTAACATCGCTTATGGCAATGGCAGAAACTGCAATGGCAGAGCAGAAAGACACCGTATCTCTGGCGGTTCCCTCCTCTAAGGCAGAGGAGCAGGCGGCGCCCAAAATTACAAGGGTCAGCATCTTCAAAGCAGAGGCTAGAGCCTTTTTAAAAATGGAGGAGAACTTCTCCTTCATCACCGCAAAAATGCGGCTTAAGCCCTCCTCTCCCATTTTGGGGTCTGTGGGGTCAAGACCGGAGAAAATGCTTTTTGTCTCCTCGTCAAGAACAGAGTCAAGCTATTCCGTATAGCCGGTTACAGCTTCCACTTTCGGCGGTTCAACCTTATATTCCTCCGCCTTTGCGATGCCGGAAAAAATAAGCAGGCAGAAAAGGCAAAGGGTAATTTTTAAAGCTATCTTCATGTCAATTCACCTATCATTCGCAAAAGGGTTTTTATTAGGGGCAGGGCAACATAAAGAGCGCAGCAGGCCCCGCAAATTTCAATGCTTGCGGCAAGGGCCGCCTGTCCCGAATCCTTGCAGACCTCTGCTCCAAGCTTCGCCGCTATCCCGATTCCCGTACATTTTATGATGGGCGTTGTATAGGCCGAGGAAATTCCTGTGCCTGCCTCCACAAGCTTTAAAACCTCATAGACGGACGAAAAGACCTTGACGGTAATCCCCCCTATAAAAGCGCAGGCGCACAGAGCCAAAACTGTGCTAATCTCGGGGTTTGTTTTCTTAATCAGCAGGGTTAAAATGGAGGCACAGATACCCACAACAAGGGCTTTTATGATGATGTCCATAGCTAAAGTCCGAACAGGGTTCTTATAAGCTCGAACAGGTCGCTGATTTCCTGAACCACCAAAGCAAGCACCACAACCAGCGCCGCCAGAGTTACCATCAAAGCTTGGTCGTCTCTGCCAGAGCGAGACAGCAATATGTTTATAACAGCAACCAAAATGCCCACAGCGGCAATTTTAAATATCAGCCCAACGTCCATATAAGCCTCCCTTTTCTCATGTTTATAAGCATGGTCTTTTCCTCAAAACATATTTTTTAGATTATCACCGCCGCCAGCATAAGCCCCGCTGTAAGCCCCAGTCCCATATATAGCCTAAGGCCGGCTTTCGCCTCCTCCGTTGCTTTTAAAAGCTCCGGCTCAAGGCGGCTTATTGTGCTTTCAATTACCTTTGCCTGCTCCTCCCCCATGAATTTTCCAAGCATCATGGCAGGTCTTATAAGTTCCTGCCTTTGTATGGCGGAAAGGGAAAGCTGCCTATCCAAATTTAGCCCGTCGCACCAAAGCTGACAAAGGCTTTCCTCACCCAGACGGGACATATTTTCAGCTAGATATGTAAAAAACCCTTTTACCTCTTTGCCTGCATGACAGGAAAGCTCATAAAAAATTTCCGGCAACGGGCGGGCGTTATTTAATAGTTCCGCTTCCATAAAACGCAGGGCATCTAAAAAATCAGCCAGAGTGCGGCGACGCTTATACAGTCCCGCCGCTTTTTCAAGGCCGTATATGGTGCAGGCAATAACAACCAACACAGCGCCAATGAGCTTCACATCAGCTCCTCCACCTTATAGCTTCTTACGCCCTCATTGTTTTCGATTATTACAGCCCTTCGGAAAATGCCGCCATCAAGAAGCCTCCTGTAAAGCGTCCTGCTCTTTAAGTCGTCTATGCCGTTTCCATGGGCGGTTACCAAAAGCTTAACCCCGCAGTTTGCAGAAAGTTGCACCGCTTCTATATCAAGGGGGGAGCTTATTTCGTCAAAGGCAATAATCTGGGGCGCCATAGAGCGCAGCAGCATAAACACTCCCTCGGCCTTGGGCGCTCCTGTTAAAATGTCGGTTTTATCCCCAAGGTCAAAACAGCTTTCTCCCTCAAAGGTTCCAGCGACCTCGTTTCTCTCATCAACAAGGCAGACCCTTTTTCCAAACTCCGAAAGCTTGCGCACAAGCTCCCGCAGCAGCGTTGTTTTCCCTCCTGCTGGAGGGGATATGATTATGGTGGACTCAAAGCCTTCCCCTATAAGCCTTTCAAAAACAGTATCGGCACAGCCCTTTTTTTCATGGGGTATCCGTATGCAAAGAGAGGAAAGTCGACGCAGAGCCGTAACCCTGCCGTTTTCCGTTGCGGCAGTTCCGCAAAGCCCCAGACGGCAGCCGCCCTCGGCAGTTACAAAGCCCATTCTTATATTATCCGCATAGGAGTGTACGGAAGCCCTTGTGGCAATTTCCAAAACAAGCTGAAGGTCCGAGGGCTTAACCCTATATTCCGGCAGTATGTTAATTTCAACATCCCCAACGACAGCACTGGGTTTTTGTCCGGTACGAAGCCGTACTTCCTCCACTTTCGCCGCAACCGCCGTGGGCAATTGGAGAACCGCCGCCCTCAAGCTTGAAGGCAGAAGTCTAGCGGCTCTGTTAAATTCCTGTGTGGCTGTTTCTTTCATGTGCTCACCCCCGTTTTCAGTCTATTGGACTTGTCCCCAAAATATGACGGCATTAATTTAAGCGTGGGCTATGGTAGGTCAAAAACCTAAAAACTACAAAGGCTCAAGGCTCTTTCAAAGCTTTATCTCCCCCTTAAAACAGCAAAAAGCCCCGACCAAAAGGTCGAGGCTTTTTATAAAAGCTTATTTTATTTTTCTGCACTCTAAATAATAGCGCTTGTCTCTGGCAGGGCCGATGGAAAAGCTTTTTGCAGGAAAAACTCCGCTTTTGATGATAGATGGGAAAAGCTCGTTTTTGTCCATAGAGGGAAGAAGCAAACCACAGCAGCCCTTATTTTGGGACATTTCAATGGCAGAATCGTCGTCGTGTATATAGTCAAGCTCTCCCCCATGTTTTTCTATGTAGAAAAGGCAAAATTCCTGAGCTGCGGCAATAGCCTGACCTATGGTAAGGCCGCAAAGGCTTATAGTTTCCGATTTATCCCCGCAAAGACAGCGTATTTCGTGGCAGCCCTGTCCGTCTTTATTTTTTACTTTAAAGAAATCTTTTGCCGTCTCAAAAAAGTCCTCAGTTTCGGTTTTAAACATCACTCTATGTATAGGCTCAAAAATCACTGAGGGGTCGTGGATGTTAACAAGCTCTGCCAGACCGTATCTTGCGGGATGGTTTTCCCTTTCCTCCGGCGAAAGTTCCTGCTTTATTTTTTCCCAGCATAGTCTTGCTGTTGCAAGGCTGTGGTTGCCGTCGCCCATGGCGATTATAACAGGCTTTTTCCCCTCAAGCTTATACCGCTTTTCAAGATAGCTTGGTTCTGAAAGGGCAGAGAGAGCCTCACTTACTTTATCAGCGTTTTCTCCAAAAATGCGACTGCCTTTTATACGTCCGCCCCCGTCCATAAGCTCAAAGTCATAAAGCAGCTCACCGCCTTTGGCGGCATCTATAACAGTGTTTTCAGGGTCGTCAATAAAAACTACGATATGTGGCAGCTCAAGGCTTGCCCCTTCACGCACCCGCACCCTTGGCGGCAGGCGGTCTTCCACCGTCCCCTCGGTGGCCCGCACAGGAGAGCTTGAGTTCTTATGATAATCATATGTTTCTAAGTCTATAAGCCCCAAAAGCCCCCGACGGGTATGCCCCACTGTAAGAGAGCGCTCTACATATATAAAAGAGTTTGAAATAGTTTTAAACACACCCTCGGAAAGATATTTTTCCATCTCTGCGTTAATCTTTTCAGTTTCTTTTTCATTATCCTTACTGCCGAGATAAGCCTCAGGCAGGATGAGCCGCAAGGTCGAGGGGGCATCCCCCACCTTAGTGTCGACTAAGTCCCAATATTCGGGCTGGGATGTAAACTGGTCGCAGGCAATAACGCTCCAAAGGCGCATATCAGCATCCTTAGGCAGAAGAATATCCCCAGAGACAAAAAGTTTTTTCATAATAAAAGAACCTTCCTTTCGCATTCGGTTCACAAAAAGGCCACTAAAAGAATGTCCTTTTGCGGGGCACTGCCATGGCAAATAAAAATCAACTCATTATGTCCAAACCATGTTTTCACCCAAAACTTTTAATTTTTCTATGCTCGGACATTTTAACAAACAAGACGCCCCTTTGCAATAGTCACAGGTCGAACAAGGCACAAAAGAGAGTATTTTGCCGAAAGACGTTGGCTTGCGCAAGATTTTGTGCTATCATCGCAAAAGGAAATAAAGGAGCGAGGTAACTATGGAAAACGTTTTAACCGTTAGAAGAACTTTAATCGAAAAACATCTGCCCGCAAAGGGCATTTCCACAGAAAACAGCGGGGCTGTTGTGGATATAATTAATGATAACTTTGAATTTATCCCCCGTGAAAGTGCGGAAAATGACCCAAATTATAAGCAGATAATCCCTTATGTTGTCATCTGCCGCAAAGACGAGGTTTTTGTTATGCGCAGGCTTAAAAAAGGCGGGGAAAGCCGTCTACATGGGCTTTTATCCCTTGGGGTGGGAGGACATATAAACTCCGAGTATGATTTGGGCGGAAATGTTTTGGAAAACGGTATGCGCCGTGAGATAAACGAGGAGGTTTTTATAGAAAAGTCTGGAGAGCTGACAGCCAGAGGGCTTATAAATGATGACCAAAACGAGGTTGGCAGAGTGCATCTTGGGCTTTTTTTCACCATGGAAACTCAAGGGGAAGTTTCTGTGCGTGAAACGGAAAAGCTTGAGGGCTTTTGGGTAAAGCGCCATGAGCTGCCCCAAATGGAAGCCAGCATGGAAACTTGGTCACAGCTGGTTATTCCAATGCTTTAAGCTTATACTCACTGCTATAAACCTTATACAAACACAGAAGCCCGAGGTTTTCCTAAGATGGAAACCTCGGGCTTTTTTAGGCTCAACTCTGCCGAAGGCAGGTTTTTTATCTTTTCCCCTTGTCATAAATTTCTCCCAAAGCCCTTGGGGCGCGGTTTGTGGAGGAAAAGAACATAAGAAGAAGCAGGGTTAAAACATATGGCAAAATCATAATAATGTCTGCAAAGGCGCTGGTAAGCCCCAAAACCTGAGCAAGCTTATATCCGCCGCTTCGGGCAAAACCAAAAAGCAGGCAGGCTAAAAGGGTGGGGCCGATTTTCCAGTTTCCAAAAATCAGCGCCGCTATGGCAAGAAAGCCATAGCCTGAGTAAATGGTGGGAGAAAAGCTTGCGGAAATAGAATAGGCAAAGCACATACCCCCAAGACCGGATAAGGCGCCGGAAATCATAACCGCAATAAAGCGCAGCTTTGAAACGCTGATTCCGGCAGCATCAACCGCATGGGGATTGTCCCCGCAGGCACGAAGGCGCAGACCAAAACGGCTTTTATAAAGGACATAGCTTGCAACAAGAGCCGCCGCAATTATAATCGGCTGATAATAATACACATCGGTGAAAAAAGCGCCAAGAACAGGAACCTCCGATATAAAAGGAACAGTAAATTTTTCGCAGATGCCCAAAACAAATTTGTTTGTAGGTTTGCCAAATAAAACCGTGTTAAACTGACTGGTTAAAAAGGCTGTTAAAGCTGTTGCAAGAATGTTTATAACAACGCCGGATATAACCTGATTTGCCTTGAAGGGTATGCACAAAAGTGCGTGTAGCATTGAGAAAACCATGCCCCCCAAAAGGGCAAAAACCATGGCTGTAATAAACATGGGGGTTTCTATCCCCGCAAGGTTTCCCCCGCTTATTGCCATGACAGCGGCAGCCCCCGCAAAAGCACCAAAACCCTGAAAGCCCTCTAAGGCAAGGTTTGTAACACCGCTTCTCTCACTGAAAATGCCGCCTATGGCAATTATAAAAAGGGGAAGCGCAAAGGCAAGGCCCTCAATTATGATATAGTTCATACCCTGTCCCCCTCCTCATTTTCCTGCTTTAGTCTGAGCTTTTCGTCTCGAATTTCATCTTTCGCCAAAGAAACCCTGTGCTTTATATAAGCTCCGCAGGCGGAAAACAACAGTATAAGCCCTGTTATAAGCTGGGATATTTCCTGAGGGACATTGATAGTAGAACTCATATAGTTGCTTCCCTTTGATATGACGGTTATTAAAAGGGAGGAAAACAAAATGCCGATGGGGTGAGAGTTTCCCAAAAGGCAAACGGCAATGGAGTCAAAGCCCAGAGAGGATAAAACCCTCGGTTGAATGGAGTTGAAGTTTCCAAGATAATAGGTAACACCGGCAAGCCCAGCTAGAGCGCCTGAAATTGCCATTGCCATAACAATGTTTTTTCCAACATTTATGCCTGCGTATTGCGCCGCCTTTTTGTTAAGCCCCACCACCTTAAGCTCATAGCCCACACGGGTTTTGTCCATAAGAAACTTAACAAGAAAGGCCGCTGGTACAGCAAGGATAAAGCCTAGGGGAATGTCCATTTTAAGGCCGAAAAGTTCAATATTTGCAAGGGTCAGCCTTGTGTTTGCGCTGATATAGCGGGATTGTCGAGAAACCGCATCTATATAATTCGTGTTTATAAAATAGCTTATAATATACGAAAAAATATAGTTTAGCATAATCGAGGACACAACCTCGTTTATGTTAAATCTATGCTTTAACCAGCCTATAAGAGAGCCAACTGCCGCCCCGCCCATTATGCCAATTATGAGCACCAAGGGCAGAGCCGCCGCTGCCGGAAGCTTGCTGTATCCGACAGTTATGGAGGCTATGAAGCCGGGAACGAGCATCTGACCCGAGATACCTATGTTAAATAGTCCCGCTTTAAGGGCAACGGCAACTGCCAGCGCCGCAAATATCATTGGCGTGAGAATGTTGAGCATGCTCATAAAATCGGTTAAAATGTTCTTTTTTGCGGCATAGCTTGCCTTTGGCAATAAGCCGCTGCCCTGCAAAAGACTGCGAAAGGCTATAAGAGGGTTCTTTCCAAGGCTGAGCAGTAATAATGAGGCGGCGAGCAGGCTTAAAATTATGGCAAAAAGCGGTATGGTAAAGCCTTGATATTTTTCGTTTCCCAGAATTGCTATAAAACCACGGCGAAAAGGGTTCTTCAAGGCATTTTTCGGTTTCTTCATACAGACCTCACCCCCATCATAAATTCGCCCACCTGATTTGAAGTAAGGCTGCCGGCGGCAGCTATGGTTTGCATTTCACCGCTGTACATAACACCTATGGTGTCGGCAAGGCTTATAATTTCCTCCAGCTCAAGGGAAATAAGAAGTATCGCCTTTCCCTTGTCCCTTTCGGAAAGTATCTGCCTGTGTATATTTTCAATGGCGCCTATGTCAAGACCCCTTGTGGGCTGGACAAAAATCATAAGTGCAGAGTCGGAAATAATCTCCCTTGCAACTATTGCCTTTTGCTGGTTGCCCCCCGACATGGAGCGAACCTGAGTTTTTGCTCCCTGCCCGCTGCGGATGTCGTATTCATCTATAAGTTTTTGGCCGTGAATTAAAAATGCCTTGTGGTGTAAAATGCCGTTTTTGCAGAAAGGCTCCTTGTAATAATCCTTAAGAGCCAGATTTTCCCCAAGGGAAAAATCCAGCACAAGGCCAACCTCCTGCCTGTCTTGGGGGATGTATGATATGCCCATCTCCGAGCGCTCTCGGACAGTCATTTCGCTAATGTCGGCTCCCTTTAAACTTATAGAGCCGGAGGATTTTATAAGGCCCGCTATGGCATCGGCAAGCTCCTCCTGCCCATTTCCGGAAACTCCGGCCACAGCAAAAATTTCTCCGGCTTTTATGTCAAAGGAAACGTCCTTCACAACTGACACGCCGTCATCATTTCTGACGTCAAGTCCCGAAACCGAAAGCACCTTTTCCCCAAAATTTGCCTCCGTCTTTTCCGTTCGAAAGTTAATTTCCCTTCCCACCATAAGGTTTGCCATGGTTTTTGTGGAGGTGGTCTTAACATCCAAAACATCCACAAGCTTACCCCTGCATAAAATGGCACAGCGGTCAGCCACCTTTTTAATTTCCTCCAGTTTGTGGGTTATAAGGATAATGGTTTTTCCCGAATTACGAAGCTCCCTTATAATTTCCAGCAAGAACTCAATTTCCTGAGGGGTCAGAACGGCTGTCGGCTCGTCGAAAATAAGAATTTCCGCCTCACGGTAGAGCATTTTTAAAATCTCTACCCGCTGTTGGGTGGAAACGCCGATTTCCTCAATCTTTTTTTTGGGGTCAACCTCAAGACCATAGCGCTTTGAAAGCTCGGCTATTTTCTTGTTTGTCCCCTTAACATCCACAGAGGGTAAAAAGCCCAAAAAACGGCTTTTTGGCTCCATGCCCAGAATGATATTTTCCGTTATGGTATAGTTTTGCACAAGTTTAAAGTGCTGATGAACCATGCCTATATTAAGTTTTGCAGCATAGGCAGGAGAAGATATGCTCTCCCTTTTACCACGAATGAAAATTTCCCCCTCGTCCGGCTCATACATACCGAAAAGCATACTCATAAGGGTGGATTTTCCGGCCCCGTTTTCGCCCAAAATGGCGTATATCTCACCTTTTTTTATGGAGATGGAAACGTCGTCGTTGGCAACTATTCCGGGAAAGCGCTTTGTAATATGGCGCATTTCAACAATATAATCGTTCATAGCGGCTTCTCTTTCTTTCCTATGGTAGTTAAGACAAGTTTAATCTATTTTACACGTTTGCTTTCATACTGTCAAAATAAATAATTTTCTGTCATCTTTAATAAGCTTATAACTTTTTTCGCAAAACAAATATTCCTATTTAATTTTAAAAACACCTTTTCCTTTTAAAAACTTCAAGGAAGTTTAGTTTGAAACTTTATATCTTCGGCGGCGGTAAAGCTCTCCGAAGGCGGCTCCCCCTAAAATCAGCACAGCTCCCGCCGCCTGAATTGGAGTCAGGCGCTCATGAAGGAAAATTGCGGAGAGGGCAAGAGCCGAAACAGGCTCCAGATAGCCGCAGATTGCAACAGTTTGGGCAGGCAGACCGGAAATAGACGAAAAATACAAGTAGCAGCCAATGCCTGTGTTTACTATACCCAAAACCAAAATCGCAGCAATGCTTTCGGTACTTATATCTATATGTACTCCCTGCTTTATCAAAACAAACAGGCCAACGGTTATAAAACTTATAAAAAGCTGATACATGGAGTTTTTAAGCCCTTTTATCCCTGTTGCCTTCTTGTTGAAAATCACCATAAAGGCATAGGTGACAGCCGACATAATCCCGCAAAACAGCCCCCATGAAAGGCCTTTTTGGTAAAGCTCCTGATTGTTTAGTAAAAACATTCCGCACAAAACCGTAAAGAAACCAAAAAGCTTTGCTCCGTTTATCTTTTCCCCAAATACCAAGGGAGAAAGGGCCATAACAAAAACAGGGCCGCAGTAGTAGGAAAGGGTTGCAAGGCTCACTCCGATATTTGCATAGGCTTCATAGAGAAACATCCAGCTTGCCCCCATGGAAACCCCTGAAATAATTATAAAAAAAACATCCTTTTTGCCTGCTTTTTCACTGGCTTTGGTCTTTGAAAAAATATAGATGGCAAATAAAAATAAGCTTCCTATAAAGGTTCTTAGCAATACAATTTCATAGCTGCTCATAAGAATGCGGCTTGCAACTATTCCATTAGAGCCAAAAAGTAAGACGGACAGTAAATACTTAAAATACGCTTTTTTCATGTTTTATCTCTCACCAAATTTTTTATATATGCTAAGTGTACCATAGATTTTTAAATTGTGATAATTTATATTTTTTTGAAGCTTATTGTAAGTCTCTAAAATCAGTGTAAACTATACCTGTAAAGACAATAAGTTTAATT
>JAAYFX010000379.1 GCA_012728025.1 Clostridiales bacterium | reverse complement strand
TATTTTAGCCTAATGGCCACAGGACAAATGTCGAGAGACGAAGCCTACCAAATGGCATTAAGCAGGCAGAAGAAGAGCGAGAGAGTTCCACCTGACGAAATCGGACAAATTGGAAGTCCTGACACACCAAAAGACTATTTCACGAGGGAAGAAGTAGAGAGAATGTCACAAGAAGAGGTCAGTAAGAACTTGGATATTATCAACAAATCCCAACCGAAATGGAAGTAACAAAAAAAGGAGCATAAAAAAATGTCTTTTAAGAATTTTATTCCAACAGTATGGAACGCAAACATCGAGACTAAACTAAAGGAATACCTTGTGTTTGAAGAGTTTTGCAACAACGAGTACAAGGGCGAAATCACAGGCGCAGGGGATTCTATCAGATTCCTTGGGGTAGAAAGACCGACCATTCTCGAACAGAATGACGGTGGAAAAATCACTCTAGGAAGTCCTGAATCCGTAAAGGATAGCGCAGTCACCATGAACATCATGAGGCAGGCGTACTTCAATTACGGTATGCCTGACATTGACGCCGCAATCGCCAAGGGCAACATCAAGGGTTCTCTTTCCGAAGAGACCACGAGAGCGGTGGCAGACGTTATCGACAAGAACATCGCAAGCGTAGTCAATGACGCAGGAGCGAAAAAACTCTATGCAGGGGCGGCAATTCCCGTCATCACCGAGACAAATGTGCTTGATATACTGGATAAGGGGCTTGAGAAACTGTACGAAAACCATGTGCCGTTAAGTGAAACGGTAGAAGTCGTATTCACCCCCAGATTCAACACCATCTTCAAGAAGGCGTATACGCACGTAGACACCGACAACAGTGCAATGATGAAGAACGGGCTTGTCACTTACTACAACACCTTAAAATGTAAAATGAGTAACAACGTTGTTAGTTCCCAAGACGGTACTACCGACTTCTTGCTCATGAGAACGAAAAAGGCTGTAGGATTCGCAAAGCCACTAACCTTTAGTGAGGCCATTAGATGGCAGGACGAGTTCCTTGACGTAGTAAGAGGGTTCACTCTGTACGACAGAAAGATTCTCCGTCCCAACGAACTAATCGTTATCCCTGTTAAGTATGCATAAGGAGAAAGAAAATGGCAGTTAAAGAAGTTAATATTGTAAAAACGACTGATGCAAACACAATCAGTCCCGTGGTGGCGTTTGAGGCCGCCACGACCGTAGCAGATGGGTTCCTCGTCCCCTATGACGGAAAGGATTTCAAGACCTGTGTGCTTGTGAACAACACTGGTGCGGCGGCAGGGACGGTCACCGTAAAGGGTGGTGAAGGATTCCGCAAGGCGGAAGACTTGGTACTTGCCGTTCCGGTAGGATATACATTCTTCACGGTAGATTCCGCATATTACAAAAATGCGGACGGAGAAATCCAAATCATAGGAAGTGCAGCAACTATCGAAATTGCGGTAATTGAAGCAAGGTAAAGCGAAGGGGGGAAGGGCAACCTTCCTCCCTTTATTTTTTTAGAGGGGATAAACCATGATTTTATCAGAATTAAAACAAGAAATATTAGACCTTGGGTTTGAATCCCAGTCCGCCATGAATGAATACAGTTCCATTGTTGCAACCAGTATTAACAGGGCGGTGAACTATATCAACTCCACCGTT
>JAAYFX010000221.1 GCA_012728025.1 Clostridiales bacterium | reverse complement strand
GAGCTAACGGCCGAGCTTTTAAAAAGCTTTATAATTCAGCGTGAGGCAGGGGTTTCCCTGCGTAGCAGCTCCGGTGGTATGCCGAAAATGCTGAGGGTTGTGGACTAGCCAAGGCTTTTAAAATAATGAGGGAAGCCTTTTACTTGACAAGCTGTAAAATTTGCAATATATTTATAATAAGCACAATAACTTAAGGAGAAACATCAATGAAAAGAATAAAAACACTGGCAACAAAAGACCTTAAAAAATCACTTAACAACGGCGGCTGCGGCGAATGCCAGACTTCCTGCCAGTCTGCCTGCAAGACATCCTGCGGCGTTGCAAACCAGCCCTGCGAGAAAAGCAAATAAATCCCATAAGCGTACCGCTTAGGGCTTCATAGCTAGATGCCGCTCGGCGCAGGTATTGCCGAGCGGCATCTACTTTTAAAACAATAAAATGAATTAACTATCTAATTCAGATAAGGAATACATGAAATGCCGAAAACGGCTGAATAGAGGTAAAATGATACATCAGTATAAGCTTAATGGCTACAACATAGTTTTGGATGTTTTCAGCGGTGCCATCCACAGTGTTGATGATTTGGCCTATGATGTGATAGAGCTTTTTCCCCATTGTGGGGAGGAAGAAATTGTCCATAGGCTCCTTACAAAATACGCCCATGATTCGGAAATTGACCGGAATGAAATTCTTGATTGCATAGCAGATGTTAAAGAGCTTAAGAAAGAAGGCAAGCTTTTTACGGAGGATTGCTATGAGGATAAGGCTTGCGAACTGAAAAATCGCAGCGGAAATGTAATAAAGGCCCTTTGCCTTCACCTTGCCCACACTTGCAATCTAAGCTGTGATTATTGCTTTGCCGCTCAAGGGCGTTTCAACGGTGAGCGGGCACTGATGAGCTATGAAACGGGAGTGCAGGCGCTAGAATTTCTTATTGAAAACTCCGGAGACAGACGAAATTTAGAGGTTGACTTTTTCGGCGGAGAGCCTCTTATGAACTGGGAGGTTTTAAAAAAACTGGTGGGCTATGCCAGAGGTCGTGAGAAGGAGACAGGAAAGCGCTTTCGCTTTACTTTGACAACTAACGGCGTTTTGATAGATGATGAGGTCATAGAGTTTTCAAACAAGGAAATGACGAATGTGGTCTTGTCTCTGGATGGCAGACCGGAGGTTCACGACAGGCTTAGAAAAACGGTTAACGGCAAGGGCAGTTATGAGCTTATTGTCCCAAAATTCCAAAGGTTTGTAAAAAGTCGAGGAATGGAAGAATATTATATCCGTGGGACGTTTACAAATAACAACCTTGACTTCACAAATGACATTTTACATATGGCGGATTTGGGCTTTACGGAGCTTTCCATGGAGCCTGTGGTCTGTCCGCCTGATGACCCCTTTGCCTTAAAAAAGGAGGATTTGCCCCAGCTTTTCCAGCAGTATGAAATTCTTGCTGAGGAAATGATTAAAAGAAAGCGTGAGGGGCGGGGCTTTAGCTTTTATCATTATACAATTGATTTAGAGGGCGGGCCATGTATTTATAAGCGTATTTCAGGTTGTGGCAGCGGTACAGAGTATCTGGCTGTCACTCCTTGGGGCGAGCTTTATCCCTGCCACCAATTCGTTGGGGACGAAAGGTTTCTCATGGGGGATATTTGGAAAGGTGTTACCAATACAGCCTGCCGTGAGAAGTTTAAAAAATGTAACGTATATTCCCGTCCGGAGTGCAAGGATTGCTGGGCAAAGCTTCATTGCAGTGGGGGCTGTGCTGCAAACTCCCTCCACGCCACGGGAGATATAAACGGCATATATGAGTATGGATGTGAGCTTTTTAAAAAGCGCATGGAATGTGCCATAATGATTAAGGTTGCGGAGAGTGAGGACTGAGACCATAGTCTGTAAAAGGGCTTTTTTATGGTTTCCAACCTTAAACCACGAAAAAACATACGCAAGGACAAAGCTGCCCTTGCGTATGTTCAATAAAGCACAAGTTTTTTGCCTTATGCTTATGATAGCTTAGCGCACTAGGTATACTTTCCAAGATATTTTTGCTTAAAATAATAAATTTTCAGTCAATGCTTGACTTTTAGTATTAGTTATGGTATTCTATTGTAGCTCCTAAGGGAAGTTAATATCGCGGAGTGGAGCAGTCTGGCAGCTCGTCGGGCTCATAACCCGAAGGTCGTAGGTTCAAATCCTGCCTCCGCAACCATGTTTTACTAAGACCGAGTTCAATGTTGAAAAAACATTGAATTCGGTCTTAAATTTTTTGGATTCTGTGCCATCAACAGGTGTTTTTGAAACAACAATTTTTTCTATAAAGTTCCTGACAGCATCCTTATCGGAAGAAGTTTTAAGGCAATTTAGCCACTCCGAAATGACTTGAGGTGTGTTATCCACAGGAGGTCTAAGATTCTCCAATTCTTCAATTTCGATTTTTAAGGCCTCCATCTTTTTGCCAAAGTCGGCTAAAATTACAGGGGGAAGAACATTATCCAGCATGTTGTCCATGAGGTTGTTGTACTGCTTTGTGCGCTCTGCGATTTTCTCCTTTTTTTCTGCTTCAAACTTAGAAAGACTGGTTTTTTCCATTGCCCGATACTGTGAAAGGGCGTATGTAATTTTTCTGATGTTTTCCGGAGAAAGAAAGTCAGACAGGTGTTCTGATGCAACCTTGTCCACCAAGGCAACAGGTACCGTGCCTATTCCACATCTGTTTGAGCAAGAGTAAATTGGGTATTCATGACCTTTTCTCGTTGTTGTAGATGCATGCATCGGGGCTCCGCAGGAGCAAAAAACCTTTCCGGAGCAAAGGTACTCCCGCTTAGCTGCCCGACCGGTTCTGCACCTTTTTTTCATTTTTTCTCGAACTAGGAGGAAAGTCTCCTTTTCAATAATTGGTGGAAACGCATCTTCAATGCGAATTGCCCCTTCTTTGGTTCTTCTGTCACATCTTTCTTTTGCCTCGGTCTGGCAGTATAAATATACCCCCGTGTATTTTTCGTTTTTAAGGATTTCGTTAATCTGTGGGTATTTTATTTCTGCTCCACGCTTTCCTTTTATTCCGGCGGCGGCCATCTCTTTGATGAGCTCTGTATAGCCCTTTTCTTCAATTGCGAGTTGGAACATACGCCTGACATAGGAGGCCTCTAGCTCGTTGATTACATAGCGCTTATCCTTTACATCATATCCAAAAGGCGGCACACCTCCATTATGCAAAGCTTTAATCGCATTTTCTTTGTGCCCCTTTTTTACTTCCTCGGAAAGGTTGTCAAGGTAATGTTCTGAAAGCACATAATAAAGTGTTTTCATTAGCTTGGCCTCTTTACCGTCGCCGACGGATTGGGCAACTGCTATAAGCTCTACTTTTTCTTCTTCCAGCTTTGCGGCAAAAGTGAAATGCTCCACAACGCTGCGGGCAATACGGTCATATTTATGAATTAGAACAACATCAAACCTGCCCTTCTTCACATCCCTTAGCATCCTTTGGTAGCCGGCTCTCTTATTAACGGAACTTCCTTTTCCGCTGATTGCCTCATCCTTATATATCTCAACTACTGTCAAGCCG
>JAAYFX010000220.1 GCA_012728025.1 Clostridiales bacterium | reverse complement strand
TTGGTCAATTATATAAAGCTTGTTTTCCATTTCATCATATCTGATGTTTTCCATATTAGCACTGCCTTTCATTTTTATATAATTATATTAGTTTTGCCCATATAAAGCAACAGGTTATTAAGGGGCGTAAAATGGTAAAAAGGACCGGCTTTTTAAACCAGTCCCTTTTTAGGCTTTTTGCTAGGGCTTATACTGTTTTCCCGTATGGTCAATTTCATATTCGCCGGTCAAAAGCAGCTCGGTAACCGGAACAAGCTCATAGCCGTCTTTTATAAGGGCTTCGATTATGGATGGCAAAGCTTCCGGCGTATGCTCCGCCGCATTATGGAAAAGAACTATCGAGCCGGAAACAACCCTGCTCACCACACGTTGGGTAATTTCTGAAGCTGATATGCCCTTCCAATCGAGGCTGTCAACGTCCCACTGAATTGCCGTCATTCCAATGGAATTGACGGTTTTTATTACATTATCATCATACTCACCATAGGGACAGCGAAACAGGGTTGGTTTAACTCCTGTTATTTTTTCAATCTTATCGTTGCAGGTAGTGAGGTTTTCAACGATTTGGCTTTCGCTAAGCTTTGTGAAATGTGCATGGTCATCCGAATGGCTCATAACATCGTGGCCGGCATCATGCAGAGCTTTAACAGATTCCGGATATTTTACCACCCAGTCACCGACAATGAAGAACGTTGCTTTGATGTTGTATCTTTCCAAAATATCAATAAGGTCTTGGGTATCTTCGTTTCCCCAAGCAGCATCGAAGGTGAGACTTGCGCATTTGTTATCACGGGCGACGGAATATATCGGAAGCTCTCTTTTTGTTGCAGAAGCTCCGATTATGGCCGGATTATTTATAAGCCATGGTACACCCAGCAAAACCGCAATGGCTATGACTGCCGCTGTGAGTCTTTTGTTCCTTCTGACAAAGCCGCCAAAGTCTTTAAGTTTATCGTTCAAATTTCATCACTCTCCAAAAGGCTTTTTTAAATGATATGTCCAAGAAAAAAATATAATTCCAATAGAGGGCGCATTTATTGTACCTGCTGTGAAAGATTTTCTAAAACTTTCTTTTTTTTGGAGATTGCAAGCTTAAGATAGATAAACATATCAAGGGGCGGAAAATCACAAACAGATTTTCCGCCCCTTTTTTTATATATTTTCAAATGAGCATACTCAGATAAAAAGGTTAACATTGGACTGCTCAGCATCACCAAGATACGCCCCGACTCCGCCAAGCTCCACACCGTCAATAAGCTCCTCAGGCTTTATTCCCATAACGTCCATGCTCATGGTGCAGGCAACAAGCTTAACCCCTGCTCCCATGGCTTTTTTAATAAGCTCCTTAAGGGAATCAACGTTTTTATCCTTCATGACCTTTTTCATCATGGCAGTTCCCATGCCGCCCATGTTCATTTTGGAAAGCTTAAGCTTTTCACTTCCTCTTGGCATCATAGTGCCAAACATAGCCTCAACAAAACTTTTATCAACCTTTTCCTTAGAGTCACGGCGCAGGACATTAAGACCCCAGAAGGTGAAGAACATGGTTACGGGCCTGCCCATGGCGGCAGCTCCGTTGGCAATTATAAAGCTTGCTATAACCTTGTCTAAATCGCCGGAGAAAACAACAATCGTCTTGCCATCATTTTGATTGATTTCGGGGATGGCGGACATGGCAGAGTTTCCTTTTTTTATAAGAGCGATATATTCGTTACCACGCTTTTCAGTGCTTATAAGGGTGTTGCCCGTACGCGAACACCATGAGTCAATATCCTTTAAAAAGCCTGGGTCAGAGGCATAAATCTCCAGCTCTTGCCCATCCTTCATTTCTTTTACAGACTCAAAAACCTTCATGATTGGCCCCGGACATTGCAGACCGCTGCAATCAAGCTTTATGGAAGGCAAAGCTTCTTTTTGGAGCTTAACATTGCCACTATCGGCAACAGGTGCTTCCGGCTCTACCGGCGCTCCTGCTATGTAATGGGTAGAGCTGTAAAACCTTGTTCCGCCAGGGTAAATGCAAACCTTCTCAAAGCCGTTTTGCATAAGCATCCTTGAGGCATTATAGGCTCGCACACCAATGGTGCAGAAAATCACCGTTTCACGGGTTTTATCCAATTCTGAAAGTCTTGAGCGAAGCTCGCCTAAAGGAATGTGGATAACTCTTGGCAGGGCATAAGCCATAAGCTCGGAAGATTCTCGAACATCCAGCACCTGCACATGGGGGTTTTTCTCAACAATGTCCCAATCGGCAAAATACGCCCTGCCTTTAAGAAGGTTGCCCGCCATAAAGCCCGCCATGTTAACAGGGTCTTTAGCCGAGGAATATGGGGGAGCGTAGGCAAGCTCAAGAGTTTTAAGGTCTTGCACAGAGCCGCCAAGGCGCATGGTCACAGCGATTGTGTCTATGCGTTTGTCCACACCGTCACGACCCACTATTTGAGCGCCCAAAATCTTTTCCCCGTCGCAGGAAAATATAAGCTTTAAGGTTAGGGGAGTGGCCCCCGGATAATAGCCGGCGTGGGAGTTTTGCGTTATCGTAACCGTTTCGTAGTCCCGCCCCTTTAAAAGCCCCCTCTTAATAAGGGCCTTTTCATTTGCTCCAGTGGAAGCGGCGCTTAAATCAAACACCTGAGCAACAGAAGTGCCTTGAGTTCCGGAATAGATTTCTCTGCCTCCGGCTATGTTATCTGCCGCAATTCGCCCCTGTTTATTGGCAGGCCCTGCAAGGGGAATCATGGTGCGGTCGCCGCTTACAAGGTCTTTAACCTCTATAACGTCGCCCACAGCATATATGTCCGGAGCGGAGGTTCTCATATACTCATCAACGATAATTCCGCCCCGCTCGTTCATGGCAAGGCCTGCCTCTTTGGCAAGCTGACCGTTGGGCCTTACTCCTATGGATAAAATGACAAGCTGTGCTGAAACAACCTTGCCGCTTTTCAGACTTATGTCAACCAAATCTCCCTTATCTTCAAAGGAGGAAACCCCGTCCTCCAGATGCAGGTCAACACCGTTTTGGCTGATATTTTCATGGAGGAGCTGTGCCATTTCATAATCCAGAGGGGCCATAACCTGAGGAAGCATTTCGATTATGCTTACAGAAAGCCCCGCACGGTGAAGGTTTTCTGCCATTTCCAGACCTATAAAGCCGCCGCCGATTACCGCAGCGGATTTGATGCCGCCCTCTTGCACAAAGCTTCTTATGCTGTCTGTGTCTCCCACTGTCCAAAGGGTTTTAATCCGTGGGGAGTCTATGCCCGAAATCGGCGGGCGCAGGGGAGATGAGCCTGTGGAAATAACCAGAGTGTCATAGCTTTCTTCATAGCTTTCGCCTGTTTCGTGATTTTTAACTGTAATGGTTTTTGAGGAAGGGTCAATTGCACTTACCTCATTTTTAACCCTAACATCGATATTAAATTTCTGCTTCATATCCTCGGGAGTTTGAAGAAGCAGCGCATCCCTTGATTTTATAACATCACCGACATAATAGGGAAGGCCGCAGTTTGCATAGGAAATATAGTCGCCCCGTTCCAAAAGCACTATTTCGGCATTTTCATCAAGCCGCCTGAGTCTGGCAGCGCAGCTTGCCCCGCCTGCAACGCCTCCGATAATTACTGTTTTGCCCATTCTCACAAGTCCTCCTTGCAGTATTCGTTATGATTATAACAATTCCCCGAAGTCAACTCTGTGACAAAATCACGCTTGCTGTTAATATTATACCTTTCATCCCTCGGGAAAACAATGGGAACTTATAATGCCGCTCTTTCAAAATATAAATTGTCCTTGAAAGACAAATTGCCCTTGAATAATTTGCCTTTTTAGAATAAACTTAAATGAATTCAGTAGATACAGGAGCAAAATTAAAATGGAAAATACTGTGAACATTCTTGCTGCCGAGTTTAATCAAAAAGCGCAGCATATTGAAAACATAATATCTCTTATAGACGAGGGAAATACAATGCCCTTTATTGCACGTTACCGCAAGGAAATGCATGGGGCTATGGATGACCAGCTTTTACGCGAAATATATGACAGGCTTCAGTACTTGCGAAACCTTCAAAAGCGGCGGGAGGAAATTATAAGCTCTATCGAGACTCAAGGAAAGCTTACTCAAGAGCTTTCAAAGTCTGTGGAAAGTTCAAAAACCTTGGCAGAGCTTGAAGATATTTACAGACCCTTTAAGCAAAAGCGCCGCACAAGGGCAACAATCGCAAGAGAGCGTGGACTTGAGCCTTTGGCCGCCCTTTTTTTCGAGCAGAGTCTAAGGGTAGGAAGCCTAGACGAACACGCCAAGGCATATCTTGACCCTGAAAAAGGTCTTGAAACAATTGAGGATGTGCTTGGGGGCGCAAATGATATTATTGCTGAAGACATATCCGACAATGCCGATATACGCAAAAGGCTAAGGGAACTTTTTGCCCGTCTTGCTGTTTTGCGGGTTAGTGCTTCAAGTGATGAGGACAGCGTTTACAGGCTGTATTACGATTTTAAAGAGCCGGTGGCAAAGCTTCAAAGCCATCGTATTCTTGCCATAAACAGGGGAGAGGCCGAAGGCTTTTTAAAGACTGCTGTGGAAATTGACCCTGTGGAGGCCATGGCTGTTATCCGCAGACAGGTGGTAAAGCCTGAAAGCATATCCACAGCCTTTGTAATTTCTGCCGCCGAGGATGCTTATTCCCGCCTTATTTTCCCTTCTGTGGAAAGGGAAATACGCAATGAACTTACAGATAAGGCAAGCGAGCAGGCTATAAAAATGTTTGGGGCAAACCTTAAGCCCCTTCTTATGCAGCCGCCACTAAAAAACAATGTTATAATGGGCTTTGACCCTGCTTACCGCACAGGCTGTAAAATTGCCGTTGTGGACGAAACCGGTAAGGTTCTTGAAACTTCAGTTGTGTATCCCACACCTCCCGCAAGCAAAACTCTTGAGGCGAAAAACATTCTCACAAGGATGATAAACACCCATAAGGTCACAGCCATTGCAATTGGAAACGGCACAGCGTCTAAAGAATCTGAAATTTTTATTTCGGATATGCTTCGGGAGCTTCCTCATGTTTCTTACATGATTGTAAACGAGGCAGGAGCCTCGGTTTACAGTGCTTCAAAGCTTGCGGCAGAGGAGTTTCCGGATTTTGACGTATCCCTGCGAAGCGCCGTTTCCATTGCAAGACGGCTTCAAGACCCCTTGGCAGAGCTTGTTAAAATTGACCCAAAATCCATAGGTGTGGGGCAGTACCAGCACGATATGCCTCAGGCAAGGCTTGATGAAACTCTAGCGGCCGTTGTTGAAGACTGCGTAAACGCCGTTGGGGTTGACCTTAACACAGCCTCTCCCTCACTTTTGGCAAGGGTTTCCGGATTAAGCAACACAACGGCGAAAAATATCGTGATTTACCGTGAGGAAAACGGAGCATTTACCTCAAGAAAAACTTTGCTAAAGGTTCCTAAAATTGGCCCTAAAGCCTTTCAGCAATGTGCAGGATTTCTTCGTGTGCCTGAAAGCAAAAGCTATCTCGATAATACTGGAGTCCACCCTGAAAGCTATGGGGCGGCGGAAAAGATTTTGGAAATATGCGGCTATTCCTTAAAGGAGCTTTCAAAAGACACTGCCGCAGAGCTTTCCGAAAGAGCAAAAGAGCTTACTTTAGAGCGAGTTTCCGAATACAGCGGTGCTGGCATCCCAACAGTTGAGGATATTATAAAGGAGCTTATAAAGCCCGGACGTGACCCCAGAGATGAGCTGCCGCCACCAATTTTAAGGCGTGACCTTTTGGATATTAAAGACTTAAGTTCCGGCATGGAGCTTCAGGGGACAGTCAGAAATGTCATTGACTTCGGTGTCTTTGTGGACATTGGTGTGCATCAGGATGGTCTTGTGCATATCTCCCAAATATGCGACCGCTATATTAAGCATCCAGGGGAGGTGCTGAAGGTGGGCGACCTTGTAAATGTCCTCGTTTTAGAGACAGACCCCGACAAAAAAAGAATTTCCCTAAGCATAAAGCAGGCAGGCAAAAAAAGTGTGGATACGAAATAAATCCGAACTGCCTTTTCATATAAATAAGGCGCTATTGGAGGAAACACCATGGAAATAAAGGATACGATAGAAAGGCAAAGGGAGTATTTTAAAAGCGGCACAACCCTTCCTGTGGAGGGAAGATTAGAGTATTTAAAAAAGCTCCGTAATGCCATTAAAGCTAGTGAGTCAGATATTTTAGCGGCTCTGAAAGCTGACCTTAACAAATCCGAAACTGAAGGCTATATGGCTGAAATAGGGATGGTGCTAGATGACCTTGGCTTTATTATCCGCCGCCTTAAAAATTGGTCAAAACCCAAAACTGTGAAAACACCCCTTGCACAGTTTTCTGCAAAAAGCTTTGTATATCCCGAGCCATATGGCGTGGCCCTTATAATGTCTCCGTGGAATTATCCTTTCCAGCTTAGTATAGAGCCTCTCGTAGGTGCCATAGCCGCCGGAAACTGCGTCTGCCTTAAACCTTCAAACTATGCGGCAAATACCAGCAGGGTTATAAAAGAGCTTTTGGAAAAGGTTTTCCCCCCTGAATATGTTTCTATCGTTGAGGGGGGCAGGGAGGAAAACACAGAGCTTTTGAAGCAGAAGTTTGACTATATTTTTTTCACCGGCAGTGTGCCTGTGGGAAAGCTTGTTATGGAAGCGGCTTCAAAGCACCTTACCCCCGTAAGCCTTGAGCTGGGGGGAAAAAGCCCTGCCATTGTTGAAAAAACAGCAAACATTCCCTTGGCGGCAAAACGCCTTGCTTGGGGAAAATACTTAAACGCAGGGCAGACCTGCGTTGCGCCGGATTACCTTTATATAGACGAGGCTGTCCGTGACGAATTTATCTCGGAATTTAAAAAGGCTGTTGATGGCTTTTTCCCCAAGGGGGATTATTCCCAGATGCCGGTTATAATTAATGATAAGCACTACAAGCGGCTTATGGGGCTTATAGATGAGGAAAAGCTTTGTTTTGGCGGCAACGGTCAGAAAGAGCGGCGGTTTATTGAGCCGACCATGCTAAAGGATGTAAGCTGGGATGATGCGGTGATGGGCGAGGAAATTTTCGG
>JAAYFX010000219.1 GCA_012728025.1 Clostridiales bacterium | reverse complement strand
GTATTATCAATTTGCGCAGCCAAATAATCCCCGTTATGGATATGCGTCTGCGCTTCGGAAAACAGGAAGCCGCTTTCACCGAGCGCACCTGTATTATCATAACTCATGTACAAGATTGCGACTTCGGTCTTATCGTTGACGAGGTAGACGAGGTGGTGGACATTTTGCCGGAGCAAGTCTCCCAGCCACCTAAAATGGCCTTGGATTCCGCAGGAACAAATGATTATTTGGCCGGCATTGCAAAACTTAAATCAATAGATAATCAGAAAGAGAGGATTGTTCTGCTCCTTCATGCGTCAAAAATTCTTAGAGAGGATGAGCTTGCCTGTCTTTCCCAGGCGGGGAAGGGCTTTGGTAACGCCGGTTAGGCTGATATAAGATATAGAATAGCATTTTGCAATTGCAGCTCCATTTTTGCGAAATACTATAAGATAATACTTATATTACGTGCCGCACAGAAATGTGTTCGGTAATTTAAAATGTTAGCAAAAGGTCTCCTGTGAACAAAGTGTGAATATTGCAAGATTATGCACAACCTTCCTTTCCTCCTCTTGATTACACATAGAGCTGGATGAAGCAGCGTTGTCAACAATGCGCGTTAGCGCAGGCTTTAGCCCTTGTTGTTTACAATGCGGATTCATCTAGCTACGCTCTTGGCAAGAGGAGAAAAAAGAATAACATGCAAAGTACAAGAATAATTATCGGGGCCCTTTTGCTAACTTGCGAGCTCCAATGCTAACATTTCAGAATGACGAAAACAGCACAGAAAGCAGCCGTACAAACAGTAATCTCTATATACTGGTGGCTCTTTAATAAAAGCAAAGATTATAAATTATGCGAAAAACATTCCAGCCGTCTTAATAAAGCGGCGGGAATGTTTTTTTATTTGGCATATCCGCACACTAAATCTGGCAGTGCTCTGGTAAGCGTCAATAGGACAACGGTTGTAGACCTCCGCAACCAAATCAGTTACCGTTGTTGATACAATTTCAACAGCGGTAACTTCTTTTTTTGCCTGAAAATCGGTTGTTTAAGTCCTCCTCAAGGGCAAATTCGGGAGATACTGCCGCAAAAGATACAATTCTTGGCTCATACGGCGTAGGTAAGGCATTTTGCAGTCGTTAAAAAATATTATCGTTAAATTATTATTATTTTTAGTTACGCAACTTGCACTTGCAATTTGCATAAATTATATATATACTAATAGCAGTTCATTAGGAGAGGGAATCAATGATGGATAACTCTGTGGTTGCTCCGGTATATGCTCAGATAGCCCTTGATATAGCTTTGCGAATCTCAAAGGGCGAATTGAAGGAAAATAGTGTATTATATGGTCGATCTATTATGTCCTCTGAATATGGCGTATCTCCTGAAACAATTCGCAGGGCCATGAAGCTGCTTGAGGATATGGAGATTGTCGGCACAAAGCAAAATAGCGGAACCGTTGTGTTGTCCTCAGAAAAAGCTAAGCTCTACGTTGCGAAGTTTGGTGAACAGAACAACATTAAATCAATGCAAAAAAAGCTAACTAATTTAATGACACAGCAGCGGGCCATTAACAAGAAAATAGTTGATCTAGCAGGTTCAATTATACGAATAAATCAGAGATCTTCAGAGACAAACCCCTTTAATAATTATGAGTACAACATACCCAAAAATTCGGGAATCATTGGTCAAACGCTGGGTGAACTGAATTTCTGGCAGGAAACACGAGCTACAGTAATTGCTATACGACGAGGTGATAAAATCATTCTTTCACCCGGACCCTATGTAATGTTTGAGGCTGATGATACCATCATTTTTGTCGGAGATATCTCAAGTGTAGAGGCAGTAGCCGACTTTACTAATAAAAAACCCCAATGACCAAAAACCCATGATTCATTCGAATTATGGGTTTTTTTTACATAGAACAGTTGACAAACTGACAACTTATTGTTATAGTATGGGTTGTCAGTTTCTTTTGACAAAATTTGTCCCGCTCCCACAAGGGCAATCAAATGGGGGGGAAAACAATGATTAAATTTGAAAATATAAGTAAGAGCTACGGCCAGACCGCTATCCTTAAAAATATCAGCTTTGAAATCAAGCAGGGCGAATTTGTTGTCCTAATTGGTCCGAGCGGATGCGGAAAAACCACGACTTTAAAAACCATTAATCGTCTTATTGAGCCGAATGATGGGAAAATATTTATTAACGGCAAGGATATTACAAAGGAAAATCCAGTTGAGCTTAGGCGTACAATCGGGTATGTAATCCAGCAAATCGGGCTGTTTCCCAATATGACCGTTGAACAGAACATATCAGTCGTACCAAGGCTCCTTAAGTATCCAAAGCAGAAGTGTAAGGAGATCGTGCAGGATTTACTAAAGCTAGTTGACATGCCATATGAGGAAAATGCACATAAGTATCCGTCGGAGCTATCCGGAGGTCAGCAGCAGAGGATTGGTGTGCTGCGCGCACTGGCCGCCTCGCCGCCGATTATCCTGATGGATGAGCCTTTCGGGGCGCTTGACCCTTTAACCCGTGACACACTACAAGAGGAAATAAAGCAAATTCAAAAGAAACTGAAGAAAACGATTGTATTTGTTACGCATGATATGGATGAGGCGCTGAGCTTAGCGGATACCATCATATTTATGGACAAGGGCAAGATTATCCAGATGGCGTCGCCTGAAGAAATGCTGCAAAATCCCGGGGCCCCTATCATAAAAAGCTTCCTCAGCAAGCAAATAGATAACGGAAGCAACGGAAACGGCTCGCAGAAGCTTTTCGCGGAGGACTTTATGAGGACGAAGGTCCTGAAGGTGCCCAAAACAAGCCGCACTCTGGAGTGCATTAAGCTCATGAGCAGCAGAGATGTAAACTCACTCGTTGTTATCAATGAGGATGATACCTATCTGGGGACTGTGACGATTGAAAAAATAAAAGAACAGGGGCAGCCCGGTAAAGAAATCGCTGATCTTGTTACTGCTGAGGTGATTACCGTAGGCAGAAAAGAGGCGGCTCAGGTAGCCTTTGATAAGCTGCTTTCCTCAGAATCGAGCTATGTCATCGTGCTTAACGATAACCAAACCGTTGCAGGACTAATAACTCGAACAAGCATGGCGAAGGCTTTGGGAGAGGCTCTGTGGGGTGAAGTTCAGTAATGAGTTTAATAGAATTTTCTTTAAGCAGCTATAATGAAGTTCTCAAAAACTTAATCCGCCATGTCGAGCTGGTGGGCATATCCATACTATTGGGGATTTTGATATCGATTCCACTTGGAATATTTCTGACACGGCACAAGCGTATGGCGGGGCTGGTTCTTGCCCTTGCGGGCACAATACAGACCATTCCCGGGCTTGTTATGTTAGGATTTGCTCTGATTCTCATAGGTATTGGGATGCTCCCCGCCATAGCGGTGCTCACACTTTATGCGATTTTACCGATTTTACGCAATACCTATACCGGTATTACCGAAGTCGATAAAAGCTATACAGAAGCTTCGCGCGGCATTGGCATGACCAATATGCAGACCCTGTTTAAAGTTGAAATTCCCATTGCTCTGCCAACGATAATCACCGGCATTCGTCTTTCCACGGTGTACATCGTGAGCTGGGCTACGCTTGCGGGACTAATAGGCGCAGGAGGACTGGGAGATCTCATATGGACCGGTCTTTCAACCTATAATACCAACTATATCCTGGCAGGGGCAATCCCGTCCGCAATACTGGCGCTTATTTTAAACGGACTGATTGGATTACTAGAAAAGATCCTTACGCCTCGTGGATTAAGGGGGTCAAGAGTATGAGTGGTGCGCTATTACAGGGTATTTTGGAACATATGGCAATTGTATCAATTGCAATTCTTATCTCAACAGTAGTCGGTGTCATTTTCGGTGTTATTTCCTATTGGGTACGCTTCTTGGATTCCGTCATTCTTGGGATTTCCGAGATATTGCAAACAATACCCTCGCTTGCTCTGCTTGCCTTGCTGATGATTATTTTTGGACTTGGAAATATCACAATAATTATCGGGCTGGTATTATACGCGCTGCTGCCCATTGTCCGCAACACCTATACGGGGCTAAAAGCTGTTTCCCCGCACCTAAAGGATGCGGCCCGTGGTATGGGAATGTCAAAAATGCAGCGGCTATTTAAGATTGAAATTCCGCTTTCGTTTCCCCTTATCTTTTCGGGAATCAAAATCGCGCTTGTAAACTCACTTTCAGTGGCTGTTATGGGCGTGCTCATAGGCGCAAATGGATTGGGGACCATCATTTATCGCGGAATTCAATCACGCAACATGGAGACGATACTGATGGGAGCAATCCCGGTTGTCGTTATGGCGCTCGCTTTTGATTTTGGAATGTCTAAAATTGAGAAAAGACTTATTAAGCGAGCAAAATGAATTTAATTTAGGAGGTTATTATGAAACTTAAAAGAATCATCGGACTGGGGCTATCAATTGTCTTACTTTTAGCTATTGCCTTAACAGGCTGCGCGGGCAGTGATAAAATTGTAATTGGCTCTAAGGACTTCAGTGAGAATATTTTGCTTGGCGAAATATTTGGACAGCTGGTTGAAGCCAAGACAGACATCAAAGTGGACAGGAAGCTGAACCTGGGTGGCACCTTCGTATGCTTTGAGGCCATTAAAAAGGGTGATATTGATATCTATCCAGACTACACCGGAACAGGACTCACAGCACAATTAAAAATGGATGTTATCAGTGACCCGGACGAAGCATACAGAGTCGTCGCGGAAGAGTTTGACAAGCAGTTTGGGATCAAATGGCTCGAACCCTTTGGCTTTAATAACACATACACCCTTGCGGTAACCCAGGAGGTTTATAAGCAGTACGGCATGGAGACCTTCAGCGACCTTGCGGAGATTTCCGAGAATCTGGTGTTTGGCGCGGAGCATGAGTTCTTTGACAGGCAGGACGGCTATGATGGCCTTGTAGAAACATACTCAATGACATTTAAGGGCGAGCCGAAGAAAATGAATGTCTCCCTTAAATATCAGGCAATCGGCAACGGAGATATGGATGTTACGGACGCTTTCTCAACTGACGGGGCCATAATGCAATATGATCTCGTGGTTCTCGAAGATGACCTTGGCTTTTTCCCGCCCTATTATGCAGCACCCATCATTAGAAATGACACACTCGAAAAGCATCCCGAGCTTGAGGATGTTCTGAATGTGCTTGCTGATGCCATCGACGACGCGGCGATGACTGAGCTCAACTACAAGGTTGATGTAGAGGGACAGGACGTAGCCAATGTAGCGAAAGACTTCTTAACTGAGCGCGGTCTATTAGACTAAAAGAGCATAATTCTACACTTTTTATAAACCTTAAAACAAGCCGCCGTTTTCGATAAGATAACGGCGGCTTACTCTAGCTTATTGGCTTTATATTATCTATGCACAAGTTGGTTTATAGTCTTTGAATTGGATACCCTACAATAAATATGCAAATTAGAAAAAGCATAAAAAAGGGACGTGATTTCCTCTCTGCTTTTCAGAATGCTGTACGATAGATTTAGATAAGGTACAATAAGTTGCGCGAGC
>JAAYFX010000218.1 GCA_012728025.1 Clostridiales bacterium | reverse complement strand
CGCACAGTAATGTGTTCAGCTGACCGATACTAATAACCCGAGGGCTTGACCTACAAGAACGAATGCAGGCATGCCTTGTATAACTAAAACACATTCACTTTGTTCAGTTTTGAGGGTGCAAATAAACCTGAAGTTTTTGTTTTCTGAGCTTGAAATTTATTTCGAAAGTTTTAAGAAATTCAAAACTTATAATGTAGTATTTGGCTACGGCCATTTACATAGTTGGTGTTTTTAACGATGAGGGTCCACCCGTTCCCATTCCGAACACGGAAGTTAAGCTCATCTGTGCTGACAATACTTGACTGGAGACGGTCTGGGAAGATAGGTCGATGCCAACACAAATCAGCCTTGAAATTATTTTCAGGGCTGATATTTTTATTTACTTTTAAAACACATTAAGACAAAGTTATCTTTATCAGATAACTTTGTCTTATACTTTACTTGATTAGACTATTTTCCAATAAGCTCTCTTACGACATGGGAGCAGAGAAGCATTCCAGCAGTGGCTGTTACCCACACAAGGCTTCCGGGGATGCTTCGCCTTCCGGGGGGCGGTTCTTCCGCACTCTCTGGAATGTCTGCCTTCTCACTGCTGTAAACCACAGGAAGCCGATTTATGCCCTTTTTCCGAAGTTCTTTGCGCATAACCCGAGCTAGAGGGCAGGCTTGAGTTTTTGAGATATCTGATAACTCAAGCTTTTCTGCATCCCACTTGTTGCCGGTACCCATAGACGATATTATTGGTATGCTCCGCTCCATAGCACTTTCTATGAGGTCTAGCTTACAGGCCACAAGGTCTATGCAATCAACTATATAATCATAGTTTTTTTCAAAAAACTGCTCACGGCTGGAGGCTTCATAGCGTACTGCAAGGGGATTGCATTTAATCTCCGGATTAATATCTTTTACTCTATCTGCCATTACATTTGCCTTATTTTTACCTAGGCTGGACTGAAGGGCACAGAGCTGGCGGTTTATGTTGCTCTCGCCTACTGTATCCTCATCAATCAGGGTTATTTCACCCACCCCTGACCTAGCAAGGGCTTCAGCGCACCAGCTTCCCACGCCTCCAAGACCGAACACAGCTACATGGCTCTTCTTTAACTTTTCCATGGCTGCTTCACCTAATAACATTTTCTCTCTAAGGAATCTCTCTGACATATTTATACCTCAAAAAAGGCCGCAGTACATATTTGAGTACTGCGGCCGAAGTTTAATCAAAAATCTTATGAAACAAGGCCCGATGTAAAGCCCCACTGTACCGTATAGTTTTCAAGAGCCGCTGTTTTCCATTCGGTGAAATCCGCATTCCTAAGGGCGCTGTCTGATAAAATTTCACGGTATGGCCTGCCCTCGCCCACAAAATAGATGATGTGATAGCCGGTATAGCTGCCATCGTTAAAGACTATGCCTGTGTCTCCGGAGCGGCGATTTTTGTCAAAGCACCAATCGTTGAATTCCTTAACCATGGAGTCAAGCTTAAACTCTTCGTATAAACCGCCCTTCGTGTTCGAGCCGGTGTCGTCGGAGTATTCGTTTGCAAGAGCTGCAAAACTTTCTTCTGTGGCCTCTTCAGACTTCCAGAGGGAAAGAATGTCCTCAGCTTTTTTCTTGGCCTCGGTCTTTGCGTCATTGGAGTATTCACCATTATCATCAGCTTCAACATAAACAAGAATGTGCCTTGCGCTAACTGTTTTGGTTTCGTTGCCGTCACGAGAAAGGAAGTATAAGGCGTAGTATCCGTTATCTGCCTCTGCGACTGTTTTGTCCCCTTCCTTACGGGCGGGGTCCTGCATCCATTCTGAATAGGCCGAAGCCAGAGAGCTTCCTTGAAGCTTTGTTACATCGACTTCGGAGTCTGAAAGAGCTGAAGCCTTGTTTATAAACTCATCTTCAGTTTCTGCATCCCTAATAAGGCTTTCAGCAAGCTTTTTTGCCTCTGCCATAGCTTTCTCTTCATCTGCATCTTCATCAGCGCTGCCGCTGGCATAATAGCTTACAAAGCTGTAATTATCGTAGCTATCCTTATTTTCAAGATACTGAGATTCCAGCTCACCTGCCGAGTATTCATATGAGTCATTTACATACTGGGCATAAGCACTGGCAACGAAGATTTTTTCCATAAGGGTGCTAACTAGCTTATAGTTGCAGCCCTTGCCGTAGTTTGCGGCAAGAAAGGAATCTACATTAGGGTAACCCGATTGGACAGAAATAGTATCGAGGCTGGATAATTCTTCTTCAAGGGCGGCCCTGTCATCCTCGCTCATTTCAAAACCGGCCTTTTGAGCCTCCTGAGTCAGCATTGTTACTTCGTGCAGATACTCGCCGGCAGCTTCTCGAAAGAAATCTGACCAAGTCTGGCCTTCGCCATAGCTTTGACTTTTTAGGGATTTTGAAGTATCAAGGCCGAGATATGGAAGGGCGCTGCTATTTTGATTTATGAAATTTGAATATTCGAGATTATAAAAAAAGCTAAGTTCTGAGGCATTATAGCTCTCACCGCCGACTGTTACAGCGGAAAAGTTGCGATATAAAAGGTTTGAGTTAAGTAGGATTACAGCAATTACGCAAAGAGCGACTATTATCCCTATTATGGTATTGCGAATCTTTGAGCGTTTTGCTTTTTTCTCAGCTTCCTGTCTTGCGAGCTGATGTTTTTCAACGCCTTGTTCACGCTGCTGCTGCCGCAGCTTCTTCTGTTTTGATGCACTCATATTATGTGTTCATTCCTTTACTGGTGTTATAGAGAACCTTGTAAATTATAACTTAAAGCTACGCCTGTTTCAAGAGGAATCGCCTATTTTATTAAGCAATCAGCTTTTTAAAGAAAGAAAATAAAGTCGGAAGCCGTGAGACATGAAGAAAAATGAGGATAGATTATAGGTTTTGATGTTTAATTCTTCTAAAACGGCAGAAAAACACAGGATTTTTAACATTTTCAGTTGACAAGGGGCAAACTATGTGCATAACTATGTGGAAGATGTTCAAAAGTATCCTCATTCGAGAATTTAAGTCAAAAATGTGAACAAGCGGTATAATAATCTAGCTTTCTTGCGAAAGAGAATTTTTTATGATAAAATTTACAGGAAAGCAGTAATTTACCACCCTATTTTCCCGATACCTAATTAGCTATACAATGCTTTATGAACATAGATTAATATTATGGCATGGGCATTTAGCTCAGGATTTAAGGAAATACCTAAATCGGCAAAATCTGCAGGCGGGAAAAAATATAATAATTGGAGGAGAGCTTTAAGGCTTTCCCCATAACAGGCTGAGGCACCTTTTGCCTTGGCATAAGAACTAACAGGAGGAAGTATGTCAAACCATACAACAGATTTAGATAACCTGCGGCTGGCAGTACTTATAGACGCTGACAACGCTCCCCGTGATTGTCTTAAAAGCGTCATGGAGGAGGTTGCCATCTATGGCACACCTACTGTAAAGCGTATATATGGGGACTGGACCAGTCCGAACATAGGAGGCTGGAAGTCCAGTCTTTTGGAGAACGCTGTCACACCGATTCAGCAATATGGCTACACCACGGGGAAAAACTCCACGGACTCTGCCATGATAATAGATGCTATGGATATTTTGTACGGCGGAAAAACTGACGGCTTTGTTCTGGTTTCCAGCGATAGTGACTTTACCCGTTTGGCCATAAGGCTTCGTGAAGCGGGAATGAGGGTTATAGGTATTGGCGAGCGCAAGACCCCAAACCCTTTTATCGTAGCCTGCGATAAGTTTATTTACATTGAGGTTATACGTGACCGTTATAAAAAGGAAATTAAAGAGGAGCAGGCGAAAACAGCTGCCAAAAACGGTAAAAGGCCGACCCCCAAATCTCCCGCACCGGTGGAAAAAGCAACTGAAAAGCAGGGAGCAAAAAAGATTCCCGAGGCTATTGTGGAGCTTATAGCGGACTCTATTGCCGACCTTGCCGATGACGATGGCTTCACAGATATGAGTAACCTTGGAAACCTTATAATAAAAAAGCAGCCGGATTTTGACCCCAGAAACTTTGGTTTTGGCAAGCTTAGCTCAATGATGAAGGCTTTAAGCCGTTTTGAGGTGGAGGTTCGGCCTACAAACGACCCCCATGTTAAACCCATGTATATAAGGGATAAGGAAGCTTAAAACAGTGGCAAAAGGAAAAAGAGACATTAAAATAAGGCGGAGTCTCGTCATAGTTTTTATTATTGCGGTCCTTTTGGCCCTTTTGGCTCTGGACAGCAGGTTTCGCCTTGTAGGCTCTGAGTATGAGCTTTTCTATGAGAATCTTCCGGAGAGTTTTGACGGCTGCCGTATTGTGCAGCTATCTGACCTGCATATGCGGCAATTTGGAGAGGACAACGAAAAGCTGATTTATAAAGTTAAGAAGCAGGAACCGGATATTATTGTCCTGACAGGAGATTTTTTAAACCGAAAGGAAAAGGGAGCGCAGGGTGGCCAGACAAAAGCCCTAGAACCCTTTCTGCGTGAGCTTGCCCTTATAGCTCCCTGCTATTTTGTAAGCGGCAACCACGAATGGGCAAGCGGAGAGCTTTTAGAGCTGGCAGAGCTTTTAAAGGAAATTAATATAAAATATCTCCACAATGAGTTTGTTCTTTTAGGGGAGCAGGGGCAGGAGGTAATTCTTGCCGGGGCGGAAGATCCCAACGGGCCTGCGGATATGAAAACACCGGAGGAGCTGGCGGAGATAATACGGCAAAACTATCCGGAGAGCTTTACAATTTTACTTGCCCACAGAAATAACCTTCCGGAAAAATATCCGGAGCTGCCCGTGGATCTTATAATCTGCGGTCATGCCCACGGGGGGATTATACGCATACCCTTTTTAGGCGGCTTACTGGGAACAGAAAAAGATCTTTTCCCCAAATATGACGGGGGGCTTTTTGCGGAAGATGGCTTTAACATGGTTTTATCCAGAGGACTGGGGGATTATTTATCTGTACCGAGAATTTTAAATAATCCCGAAATAGTTACAATTATCCTAAGAAAAGGCGGCTAAGTTACTGGGCAGTCAGGCTCTTTTATAAAAACTTATCTTTTAATACACTAAAAGTTGTAATACTTTTTGATGCAGCGGCATATATATATAGAGTACCCAAATTCTTATTAAGGGGGCGGCTGCATGGGTGAAGATATAGACGACCTCATATACGGCGACACGGAGACGGTGCCAAGTGAAAGATGATAAAAAGCCCCGAAAGCAGCAGTATGTGCTTTTCGGGGCTTTGCTTTTTTAATAAGTCGGGCTATACGGGAAAGGCCGGCCAAAAGACTTTTATAAGCATGAAAACAACAGGAAAGAAAATCGCCGGCAAAAGGTTTCCCACGCTGATTTTCTTGCCGAAAATCATGTTAATGCCAATGGCGAAGATT
>JAAYFX010000217.1 GCA_012728025.1 Clostridiales bacterium | reverse complement strand
GCCGGCAAAAGGTTTCCCACGCTGATTTTCTTGCCGAAAATCATGTTAATGCCAATGGCGAAGATTAGTATAGAGCCGATACATGACATCTGGCCTATAAGAACCTCCGTCATATAAGGCTTTAAAAGGAGGGCAAAAGACCTAGTCTCAGGGGTGCACATCGTGCACCTCAGCTCTCCAAGAGATAATAAGCTTATCTATAAAAATCCTGTATCCATATTGGATACAGGGTTTTAGCTGTATAGTTTGACGCATACCTGCCGCACGACGAGCTAAGCGGTTTAGAACGATGTTAGATAAAACTTGATATGCTACCAAAACTAAAATGATTTAAGTTTTTCATTATAAATAAATTATAATGGCATTGACAGAGTTGAAGTAAAATAGTATCATTAATAAAAAAGTAAAAATATGAAATTAATATTTTTAAAATATAAAGGGTGAGTTTAATGACTTAGCTTCAAATGTATGAGGATAGCTGGATGATTAATCGGACATTTTGTAGAGCGCAATAGCCATAAATATATTATTCATATCGTGATTAATTTTGAAAGGAATGTGAAAGCTTGAAAAAGGTAAAAGGTTTATTAGCAACACTTTGTGTGCTTACAATCATTTTTTCTATGGGTATAGTGGCAGTGGCAGACACTTCGCTTGAGGAAAGAGATGCCGTGAATCTCGTCACAACAGTAGCAGAGCTTTCAACGCAAAAATCTGAATTGATTATGTCCGACAAAAATAGTTTGGATGCAAACACACCTAATAATAGTATCAAAACTAACAGGGCAGTCAATAGTATCACAAGTAGTATTAGTCAAATATCAGGCAACCTAACATCGGCCAATCAGATTGATTTTTACTTTATAGATATTCCCGCAGAACGCAGCCTTGTGTATGGCGTAGCATCAAATAATCCCGACATTTATGTTCACTTTTGCATATATGAAGAAGAGACAGGCACAGTTTATCCCACAGACTATTATGTTGATGTAAATAACGCAGGTGCTTTGAATGGACTTCCGGCTGACAGGTATGTGATGATGGTTACATACAAGTTGGGCTATACTATGGATACTGAATATACGCTTCTTACAAACTATTCAATTAAATACATCTCTGGAATGTCGTTTGTCGACTTTACTGGGGATTTGGGTTACGTTATGACGCGTAGCAACAGGGAAACCTATGTTAACGACCAGAAAATTTGTACATTTGCTGGACGAACTCATCTTAACTCTTACCAAAAGGTCTATTATGTATCACCATATGATATGTGGCGTGTAAGCTTTTCATCCATTCTTTACGGAGAATATGATGTTACCGGCGGAACTGTTTATGGTATAACCATTGACGATACAAGTGGAATAGGATATTATATATCAGAAAAATACGAGTTTCAAAATGCAGTGATACTTTATCTTGGTGCAGATAATTTAGTTGAGGTAAGGGAACACGAGTCTCATAACGTATATAGGTCGACAAAGTTCCTCATGGACTCTGCCAATGCGGGAAGTTTTATCGTTTATGATTGCGATACAAATCAATATGTTCAGCTGTATTTAGCTTCAAACGAGGTGCCACAAGCGCATCGGCTAGATTATGGTTTTATAGATTAGGAGGGTAAAAAAATGCGCACATCTTTTTCTCTGCCTCCCAGCGGGTATTTCATGAATGTTGGAAATCGAAAAGCGCCGGTATCTCGGTCGGAGACCTATTATCCTTTAGAGACCGTCGATTACACGAGAATGAAAGCCCAGTATAGCAAAACCGGTTTGGATTTCAACCTTTTTGACAATAAAATGATTGATGCCTTTTTGAAAACCATTCGGAGCGACGATGCCTTTTTTCGGAGCATTGACAAAGAAAAACTGCTTGCTTCAGTACGAAACGAACAGGATAGATTGACCGCAGCCTATACCCCCCACAGAACTCAGGAGGAATCAATCGCAACGGTTGAGCGGAGGATGATGCTTAGGGATATTCAGGAGGAATTTGTGCCGCAATACAAATTACAATGCGACTTTCTAGGTAAACCGCAAGAAGCTGCTGTGCCAACTATATCAGAGGCCTATAAACCAATTTTACTTGATAAGTATATTTGAAATTGCAAGGAATCACGAAGCTAAGAGTGAGTTAAAAAAGATATCCAAGCTTTTGCAACAGTGCTCTAAAAGCTGTTTGAAAAGTGGATTTTTCGCTTTATGGTATGGGGAATTGTGTGGCTTTGCTCCCTACTCTGAAAGGTATAGCTTATGTTGCGCAGTATTGGGATGGTTACTTTATAAAGCGCATCAATCAAAAATGGTGCTCGCTTTATAAGATTTGGTATTTTGAAAGCTGCTTTTAAAATTAGAAAAAGTTTTCGGGACGGCATTTCCAATCGTGGCATTTCAATTAAATAGCCCATATGAAAACAAGCCATAGTCATTAACTACGGCTTGTTTTTTTATTGATGCTTTTTTATAAGTCGGACTATACGGGAAAGGCCGGCCAAAAGACTTTTATAAGCATGAAAACAACAGGAAAGAAAATCGCCGGCAAAAGGTTTCCCACGCTGATTTTCTTGCCGAAAATCATGTTAATGCCAATGGCGAAGATT
>JAAYFX010000216.1 GCA_012728025.1 Clostridiales bacterium | reverse complement strand
ATATAGCACTGACCGGAGTGGCAAAAGCACAAGGCCCCGTGGACAAAAACCTCAACCTCCACAGGGGATCTGTGGGCGATGTCGGAAATTTGCTCAAGGCTAAGCTCACGGGCCAAAACCACACGGCTTATACCAAGCTCGTAGGCGGCCTCGGCTCCGGCAATGTTGTGTATGCTCATTTGGGTGCTGGCGTGGAGGGGCAAGTCCGGTAAAACACATCTTAAAATTCGGGCAAGACCCAAGTCCTGAACGATTATGGCATCTATGCCGACAGCGGAGGCAAAGCAGGCAAGACGCACTGCCTCCTCAATCTCCCTGTCAGACACAAGGGTGTTTAAGGTAAGGTGAACCTTACAGCCCCGGGCACGACAATAACGGACGGCAGTTTCAAATTCCTCGTCCGTAAAATTTTTTGCGCCCCGGCGGGCATTAAAGCCGCCAAAGCCCATATATATGGCATCTGCTCCGCTGGAAACGGCGGCGACCACCGTTTCAGGAGAGCCGGCCGGTGAAAGAAGCTCTAACATGTTTTTGCCTTTCCCTGGGTATTATGAATGCCGTCAAGCGCCCTTGCCCGCTTTTAAAGAAGGGTGGGCGGCTCGGGCGGCGGGGCAGCGGCGGCTGCCTTTTTCCTTGTGGGAGTTTTTTTCTTCTGCTCCTTAAAATAGCGGTCTGCAATGTCCAGAGCCGCCATGGTTGCGCAGTCAAGGGCGGAAGCATTGGAATCACGCTTTATTTCAAGAACCTTAACCGTTACAAAATTTGCAAGCTCCGCTACATATTCGGGGTCCTCATCCGTCCTTAGCTGATACTCACGTCCGGCAATTTCGACGAGAACTGTATTTGTCATTACAGCTTCACCTCTTTCGTTAGAAAACTATAATTGATGTGCGCACTCGTCAGGGGCGCAATCATAGTTTATAATATCCGTTTTGCGGATTATCAAAATTTGTGTAATAAGCACTCTTGATTATTATACCATAGGCACGAAGTGCCGCCATGGTATATGCCATTAAATCTGTATGATGTTTGTATACAAACATTATACCATAGGCACGAAGTGCCGCCATGGTATATGTCATCAAATCTGTATGATGTTTGTATACAAACATTATAACATAGGTTGGCATATTGCTACAAGTCAAATTTAATGCTATAATATCCCCCACAGGGGAAATATATAATTTTTCTCTTTATCTTAGGGATACTTTTTTACAAATGCTGCCGGGAGGAACCCATGGACGACAAAAAGTTTACAATATCAGGAATGGCAAGCCTTGCCGTACCTCTGGACGATGCGGACAGGCTTCTTGACCTTTCAGACGGCACGGCAGCTCTTTTATATCTTTACGCTCTTAGAAACGGGGGCAGTTTTTCCCTTAAAAACGCAGCCATAAAGCTTGGACGGACGGAAAACGAAATTCGCTCAGCGGCGGAACTTTTGAATAAATCAGGACTTTTCAAGTCTGGCGGACAGGACAGAAGCACCCCCCCTCCGGCAGACGAGCTTCCCGAATACACCTCTAAAGAAATAGCGGCCCGCAGCGAGGAAAGCGGCGAGTTTGAAGCCATATTAAAGGAGACGGAGCGCTTGATGGGACATACCTTAACAGGGGCGGATATGCGTCTGCTCTTTGGGATATATGACCACCTGCGCCTGCCTGCCGAGGTTATTTTAATGCTTATAAACCATTGCGAGGAGGAGGCAAAAAGGCGCTTTGGCCCCTCGGGTCTGCCCTCTATGCGCTCCATAGAAAAGGAAGCCTATATTTGGTTTAACAGGGAAATACTCACCCTTGAGCGGGCGGAAGAATATTTGCAGCAAAAGCGCCGCAGAGCCTCCGATGCCGAGGACATAAAGGCAATTTTACAGATAAGCGGAAGAAATTACAGCACAACGGAGCGCAAATATGTGGAAGGCTGGTTGGACATGGGCTTTACTCCTGAGGCTATTGCCATCGCCTATGACAGAACAGTCGTGAAAACCGGCTCCCTTGTCTGGAAATATATGAACTCCATACTTTTAAGCTGGCATGAAAAAGGTCTTTATACCGCCGAGCAGGTGGAGGAGGGGGACATCCGCACTGCCTCTAAAAAGACGGTTTCTCAGGCTGCGGCACAGGGGGCTTCATCAAATGTTCGGGACGATTCGGAGCTTATGCGCAAGATACTTAGCAAAACAAAATCTGCGGACAAGGGATAAGGTGAGCTGATGGCTTTTGACGGAAAAATACTTGCTCTGGCAAGGCAAGAGATTGCCCAGAGAAAAAAGGACAACGAAGATGAATTAGAGCGCCGCCGCCAAAGGGCTTATGCCGAAAATCCCCAGATAAGAGCCTTGGAAAGAGAGCTTACAGCTCTTATGTCGGGGCTTGCCGTCAGGGCCTTAAAACAAGGCGAAAACGCAGGAAAAGCAGCGAGAGATGCCCGCAGTCGTGCTGAGAAGATTATTTCAAAGCAGGGGGAGCTGCTTCTTTTACTGGGTTATCCGGAAGATTACATAGACGAGATTTTCACCTGTCCGGACTGCCGTGATACGGGCTATGTAATGGCAAAGCCCTGCCACTGTCTTAAAGATATATATAAAACCATGGCGGCAAAGGAACTAAGCTCCATTTTGGATTTGCAGGGGCAAAGCTTTGAAAAGTTTGACCTCTCCTT
>JAAYFX010000215.1 GCA_012728025.1 Clostridiales bacterium | reverse complement strand
GAGGTAATTTATATTGCTGAACAAGGTTGAAATATGCGGTGTCAATACCGCAAAGCTTAAGGTTCTTAAAAATGAGGAAACCATGGCTCTTTTACGTTTGAGCAAGCAGGGCGATAAAGATGCCAGAGAAAAGCTTATTTCGGGAAACCTTCGGCTGGTTTTATCGGTTATTCAAAAATTTTCATCCAGAGGGGAGCGTGTGGACGACCTTTTCCAAGTGGGCTGTATAGGGCTTATCAAAGCAATCGACAATTTCGACACGAACCAACCGGTCAGGTTTTCGACCTATGGCGTCCCGATGAATGTCGGTTGTTGAAACCACCTCTCTTGACATAAGAATGAAAATGAGTTAAAATACTTCGGTATCCAATTAGTTTATAACCTGCCCCCGTACCTCACCAGGATAGAGGGTCCGCCTCCTAAGCGGAATGTAGTGCGTTCGAGTCGCGCCGGGGGTGCCAAAGCGCTGAAATGTCAAGCATTTCAGCGCTTTTTTTATGCGGATATAGTCGGTATACTACTATTTTCTTCATTGCCACAGACTAAATAATTATATGGTGCCCAACTAGTTCAAAACCGCCGCCAGATTTTAGCTCCGACGGCGGTTTTTTTGTATCTATTTAATATTTTCATTTTCAAATATTCAAAATCTGAATAATTCTTTGGTTTTAAGCTGTTCTTTTTACTTGTTGCCAAGGTCTGCGGAAATGGACTCATAGACTGTATCCACATCGGGAGTCATAACCATAAGCAGGCTGCCGTTCTTAAGTGTTTCTAAACGGGCACTTTCGGCAATGGCATACTGGTCTGGCAGGTAGTGGTCAAAGGACTGCTTCTGGTTGTCGATAAAGGTCTGAAGACCTGCACTAACGGCATCTCCCCTGCCCTCGGCAGGCTTCACAATAACGATGCCGTAAGCTTTGATATTAACCAAAGATACACTTAAGGCAAGGGCCTCGGTGTCTTCAGCTTCAAAGCCAAGGAAGGTATACATAAGCTCCGGAATTTCGTCTTTAGGGGTCATAACAGAAAAACCGCTATCCTCATCTTGGGCGTTTTCAATCGCCTCGGCATAAAGGGCGGATTGCTCTTCGGGGCTTAACTCGGAGGGCTTGCCTTCAGGGGGCGAAGCACAGCCGGCAAAGGCTGTAAGGGCCAGCGCAAAGGCCAGTGCAATAATCAATAGTTTTTTCATTTGGCATTGTTCCTTTCAATCTACTTAGAGGAGTGGTTTTAATATGTTTATCCATTAGACTGAATTCTAATAAAAAAGTTCCGCCCATTCCCCAAAAACATGGCTCTTGCAAGTGCTGGCTTGATTCGGCCCTTTATAACTTAGACTATCGCCGGTTTTTATTGGTGTTTCAGTTTGCAGTTTACTGCCAAAATATGTATCTTTTTATAAACCAATAACATGATACAATATAATTTACTGCATGAAGGGAGAGTCCATATTATGCCTGAAAAAAAAGAGCGAATCATCACCCCCAAAATAACAAAAAGCTTTTCCGTTTATCTTAGAGAACAGGAAAAGACTGCTGCTACAATTGAATCCTACCAGCGCAGCCTTACTTCATTGTGTAACTTTCTTGGCAATGAGCCGGTTACAAAAAGAGCTTTAATTAGCTGGAAGGAGGCTTTGACACAGCAATACGCCCCTTCCAGTGTAAACACAATGCTGGCGGGTATTAACACCTTTTTAAGTTTTATGGGATGGTTTGACTACAAACTCAAGCCCCTTAAAATACAAAGAAACTTGTTTT
>JAAYFX010000214.1 GCA_012728025.1 Clostridiales bacterium | reverse complement strand
CATAAGGGCAGAATATACAATATCTCGTAATATGTGAATAAAAAGCTTCTGTTAATTTTAAAACTCTCGAAACAAAAGAAAACGAAAAAGCCACCGAGTAAAAAACCCGACGGCTTCCCCGCAACATATCTTTGGAGGCATAAGTTACCCTTATTACTAGGGGTGTGTTGACACTACCTGAAATGCTCAGATTTTGAAGGGAATTTTTCGCAAAGCAAGGCAAAAATTTGCAGTTGCGGTTCGTCCACTGCAAGAATCTTTAACGCAGCATGGCGGGAAATTCGTCAAAAGATGGGTGTTGAACGGTAGTGTCAACACGCCCTAATTTAAAAGCCCCTGCTCCAGCATGGCCTGAACCTTTATGGGAAGTCCAAAAAGGTTTATGAAGCCCTCTGCATCTTTTTGGTTATAATCGCTTTCCCCGAAGGTTGCAATCTCTTCACTGTAAAGGGAATAAGGAGAAGTGACCGATGAATTAATTATATTGCCCTTATATAGCTTAAGTTTCACCTTACCGCTTACCTTTTCTTGAGTTACATCCACAAAAGCATCCAGAGCCTTTCTTAAAGGTGTGAACCACTGGCCGTTATAAACAAGCTCGCCATAGGTAATGGAAAGCTGGTCTTTAAGGTGGGATGTTTGCTTATCAAGGCAAAGGCTTTCCAACACCTGATGGGCATGGTAAAGGATGGTTCCCCCCGGAGTTTCGTAAACCCCGCGGCATTTTATGCCCACAAGGCGGTTTTCAACAATGTCGATAATGCCTATGCCGTTTGCCCCGCCAATCTCGTTTAGCTTCCAGATAATGTCGGCAGCCTTCATTTTAACCCCGTCTACGGCAACAGGTGTGCCTTTTTCAAACTCAATTTCCACATAGCTTGGTGTGTCGGGTGCCTGCTCGGGTGAAACGCCCATTTCCAAAAAGCCCTCTTTATTATATGTCGGCTCGTTTGCTGGGTCTTCAAGGTCAAGCCCCTCATGGCTTAAATGCCAGATGTTCTTATCCTTTGAATAGCTTGTCTCACGATTTATTTTAAGAGGGATGTTGCGAGCCTCGGCATATTCAATTTCCTCATCACGGCTTTTTATATCCCACTCTCTCCAAGGTGCAATAATCTTCATGCGGGGGGCTAAGGCTTTTATGGTAAGCTCAAAACGCACTTGGTCGTTGCCCTTTCCCGTACAGCCGTGACAGATGGCATCGGCCCCCTCTTTTATGGCAATGTCCACAAGACCCTTGGCTATGCAGGGTCTTGCCGTTGCAGTGCCTAAAAGATAAGTTTCGTATTTTGCCCCTGCTTTCATGGCAGGGATTATATAGTTTTCTGCATAATCATCCACAAGGTCCAAAATATAAAGCTTGTCGGCTCCGGTTTTCTTCGCCTTTTCTTCCAAGCCCTCAAGCTCGTCTGCCTGACCCACATTTCCGGAAACGGCTATAACCTCGCAGCCATAGTTTTCTTTAAGCCAAGGGATGATGATGGATGTATCAAGACCGCCCGAATAGGCAAGGACGCATTTTTTAATTTCACTCATTTTTATTCCCTCCGTTGTTTTCTATGAGAGGATTATAGCACTCTAAAGTCACTATTGCAAGATATAAAATGTAATATTATTTAAGCTTTATTGAATATTATTTAGATTTATTTACAGTATATACAGCATTTGATGCATATTATGAATATTTGCATTTTATAAAGCATCGTGCTATCATAGTCTTGCGCACTCTGTTGCGCTAAATCGTTACGGGAGAAAGATTATGTCCATTGAAAAAGCAAGAGCCTATTTAAGGGAATGTGGTATAGAAGATAGGGTGCAGGAGTTTGACGTTTCCAGTGCAACGGTGGAGCTTGCCGCCGCCGCTCTGGGGGTTTCCGGCGAGCGCATTGCAAAAACCCTGTCTTTCAAAACAGGCGAGGGTTGCGTTCTCGTGGTTGCCGCCGGCGATGCTCGGATAGATAACAGAAAGTTTAAAGATAAGTTTGGCATAAAGCCTAAGATGCTCCCTGCCGAGGAAGTTTTGGATTTGGTAGGCTATGCCGTTGGCGGGGTTTGCCCCTTCGGGATAAACTCGGGAGTGCCGGTATATATAGACCGCTCGGTACTGCGTTTTGATACGGTTTTTCCCGCTGTGGGCAGTGCCAACAGTGCTGTTGAAGTAAGTCCCGAGGAGCTTTTCAAGTTCTCCGGTGCAACAGATTGGGTCGAGGTTTCAAAGCTGCCGGAGGCCCAATAATAGGGCATTGCTTTTTGCCCTTCCCTAAAAGCTCTGGGGGGCAAGGGGGCTGAAAGCAACTTTGTCAAACTTTAGCGTCTGATATGGCAAAGCCGATTTGAACTTTCATGGGCTTTAAATTGCACCACAGCAATTTTTTTGTTGACAAGGGACTTTATTCGTGCATATAATGTTTTTAATAGGATAAAGGCTGTGACAAGGAATAGTAAGCGCCAAGGGATTTTCAGAGAGGAGCCGTTTTGCTGGAAGGCTCTATGAACGAAGCGCCGAAGCCGCCTTTGAGCTGTGGACGGAAAGCCCTTTGGCAAGTACGCTCTAACGGGTGCCCTCCCGTTACAGGGGGTGCGGTAAAATTTTTACCGGCAGAGAGCGGGAGTTTTCCCGAATTTAGGTGGTAACACGGATTTTAAAAGGTTCGCCCTAAGCATATTTTATGCTTAGGGCTTTATTTTTTGCACAGACTCCATATATAAGGTTAATATAAAAGTAGTTTCGCACATAGCGACGGGAGGAAAAGAAGATGAAAGAGTTTTTAAAATCAAGAAAGCTCGATAATGTAGCCTATGATGTGCGTGGTCCCGTTTTGGATGAGGCCATGGCTCTTGAGGCCGCCGGAGCCAAAATTCTCAAGCTGAACATCGGAAACCCCGGCGCCTTTGGTTTTGAGGCTCCAGCTTGCATTGGGGAGGAAATGACAAGAAAGCTTAAGGCAGCCGAGGGCTATTCCACCTCAAAAGGCATTTTGGAGGCAAGGCAGGCCATAGCAGATTACGCAAAGAAAAAAGGTCTTGAAGGCGTTGGCGTTGAAGATGTTTACACAGGAAATGGTCTGTCAGAGCTTATAAGCCTTTGTATGCAGGCACTTTTGGACAACGGAGATGAAATTCTTATCCCCGCTCCGGACTATCCTCTTTGGACGGCGGCGGCAACCTTGTCCGGCGGCAAGGCTGTGCATTATCTCTGCGACGAAAAAAGCGACTGGATGCCGGATATTGAGGATATCAAAAAGAAAATTACCCCCTACACCCGTGCCATAGTTATAATTAACCCCAATAACCCCACAGGCGCCCTGTACCCCGATGATATTCTTTTGCAAATCGCTCAAGTTGCCAGAGAAAATGGGCTTATCATTTTTTCCGACGAGGTTTATGACAGGCTTTTAATGGACGGAAATGTCCACAGCTCCATAGCGGCCCTAGCGCCGGACTTATTTACCGTAACCTTAAACGGCCTTTCAAAGTCTCACCTTATAGCGGGCTACCGCATAGGCTGGATGACCCTTTCCGGTGATAAAAAGCGGGCAAAGAGCTATATCGAAGGGCTTAATATGCTCTCCTCCATGCGCCTTTGCTCCAATGTTCCTGCACAATTTGCCGTTGCTCCCGCCCTTAAGGAAATAGACTCTGTGGAAAGTCTGCTTTTACCCGAAGGACGTATTTACGAGCAGCGAAAGGCTGTCTGCGATGCTATGGATAAAATTGAAGGGCTTAGCTATGTTCGCCCCAAGGCCGCCTTTTATGTTTTCCCAAAGCTTGATATAAAACGCTTTAATATCAGTAGCGACGAGCAGTTTGTTCTGGATTTCCTGCGGGAAAAGCAGGTGCTTTTAGTCCACGGCGGCGGCTTCCATTGGAACGAGCCTGACCATTTCCGCATAGTGTATCTGCCGGAAAAGGAGCTTTTGGTGGAGTCTGTCCAAAAGCTTGGAGACTTTTTAAGCAGCTATAAGCAAAACTAGTTTTGCCCTTTTACTATAATATAAAGAAAAACGCCCCAAGCCAGAAGTAAGCTCTCTTTCAGGTTTGGGGTGTTTTTTTACACTTTTCCAATCAGCCTATGGACGGAAACCCTAAGCTCACCTTAAAAAGGTCACCGTCTACGAAAAGAGACAGGCTCCCCCCTTGCAGCTCCGTAAGGCTTTGGGCTATGGAAAGCCCCAATCCGTTACCCTCACTGCTGCGGGCGCCGTCGTTTCTCACAAAGCGCTCCAAAAGTTCCTCGGGGGAAATGTCAAGGGCATATCTTGAGGTGTTTTTAAAGGAGATTAGAACCCTTCCCCCAAGGCTTTCAATGGTCAGATAAACCCTTGTACCCCCTTGGGCATATTTTACAATGTTGTTCATAATATTATCGAAAACCCGCCAGAGTAGCCTGCCGTCGGCCATAATTTTTACAGGAGTTTCCGGCTGTTTTATTATAAGCTCCAGCTTTCCGTCTATAAGCTTTTGCTCATATTCCCCCACAGCCTGTGCCAGCAAAACATTTGCCTCGCAGGGTGCTAGATACACATCTATGCTGCCGCTGGAGGCTTTCGAGGCTTCCACAAGGTTTTCTATAAGAGCCTTTAGCCGTTCGGACTGCCTTAAAAGCACCTTTGAATATTCCCCAATCTTTTTGTTCTGGGTCTTTTCCCTGCCGATAAGCTCGGCATAGTTTACTATTGATGTAAGGGGGGTTTTTATGTCATGGGAAACATTGGTGATAAGCTCTGTTTTAAAACGCTCACTTTTAAGCCTGTCTTCAACAGCCTTTGCCATGCCCTCGCCAATGCTGTTTAAGTCCTCGCCATGTTTTTTAAAATCCCAAAGCATAAGCTTTGTGTCCACCTGATAAGATAGGTCGCCTTTTGAAAGGCTCTCCCCCGCTTTTTGTAGCTTCCGTAGTACCAAGACAAGATAAAGAAGAGCCGGAATTATAACAAGCCTGCTTAAAACCCAGAACACGACTATCCATGAGGCATCGTAATAAAAGGCCGCCATGAAAAATAGCTCAAACCCTGCTATGCCAAAGATAATCAGCACCGTTTTCCAAATAAGGGGCAGGTTTTTAAAAAGTGTCCCCATGGCTCTTGAAACAGCTTTGACCATGCGCCAGAAAAAAGCCAAAGTTTTATAGATAAGGGTGTTTTCCCACCACCTGCCAAGTTTTATGCGCACAGCAAGGTGCATCATAAACCCCATGGCGGCAACAAGGCATAGAATGCCAAAAATCACTATGAACACAAAACTAATATAATCCGAGTACCAGAAGTTTTCGGCTAACATATAGAAAGTAATCAGCAGCACAAAGCCCATTGCCGCCGCTAAAACATCCAAGGGAACCTTTGTTAAGGCTCCTGCATATATGCCCTCAAAATCCTTTTTGTGCCCTGCGGCGCATAGAAGAAAAATAAAGCAGGCTATCGCCAAAATCCCCGATAGCAAAACAATAAAATACACGGCATAACGCAGGCTGTGGGCAAAATCCGTAAGCTTTCCGACCATGGCATATTTGTCGGCGGCAGGAAGCTCCCCATTAACAAATGCCTTCACAGTGTATACCCCGTCCCCCATACGGCTTGGGTCACCCACCTTGTTTTTATCATACTGGAAGCTGAATAAAATATCGCCCTCTTTGGGTTTATAGCCGGCACTTATGTTGTTTCCGGCTGTATCATACACCACATAGTTAAAGTTTGTACCCTCATATAAATTTCTTGCGCTTTCCTCATCATTTTCCAAGAGGTAATACAGCACTGTTCGGCTGTCTGAGCGAGCCATGTTGTAAAAATTTTCTTTTTTTATCTGCTCCGGTGTTCTGGTGTAAAACTCGTTTTCAAAAATTATATAGGCTCCCAAAGCGCCGGACACCGCCGTAACAACTGATATTACCAAAAGAAAAAAGGCTATGGTTTTGGCAATAAAGCTAGATTTAAGTTTTTCTGTTTTCATGGTTTTTCCCCTTTTGTAATTTTATACCCATGCCCCCAGACGATTTTCAGATAGCGTGGCTCGGCGGGGTTTATTTCAAGCTTTTCCCGCAAATGCCGTATATGCACCGCAACCGTACTTTCCGCCCCTAGGGGGGATGCGTTCCACACCCTTTTATAGATTTCCTTCGGAGAGAAAACCTCATCGGGATGGGTCATGAGGAGCCTTAAAATGTCATATTCCGTGGGAGTCAGCAAAACCGCCTCACCATCCGCCTTGACGGTTTTTGCCTTATCGTCCAGTTCAATTGCGCCTATGGAAAGGCTGTCGGGCTTAAGCTTTGCTCCGCCAAGCTGGGTATATCGGCGAAGCTGGGACTTTACACGAGCCGAAACCTCCACAGGGTTAAAAGGCTTTGTGATATAGTCGTCCGCCCCCACATTAAGACCCAAAATTCTGTCGGTATCCTCGCTTTTTGCCGTCAGCAGGATAACAGGCACATTGCT
>JAAYFX010000377.1 GCA_012728025.1 Clostridiales bacterium | reverse complement strand
TGGTATTGAGCACATCAACGGCATTCATCACGCCAAAACCAAAGGCACGCTCTGCCGCCTCGCGCGCTTTAGCGGAGGACGCCAAGGCTTTAGTCGAAGCTGCAATCTTATTGATACCGGCTTCAGTGTCATAAAACGCTGAGCGCGTTTCGCGCGCTACTTGGCGACGCACCTGCTCCAACTCATGCTCTGCAGCCATAAGCTCGGAATACCCAGCGTACACGCGCGCACTGGTTGCTCCACCGCTGTAAATCGGCACTTGCACAGCAAGGCTGGCAACATAGGTGTCGGTACGCGGCGAGGCACTGTTTTCAAAACCAATATCACTGCGCTGGCCATTTAAGCTGACGCTGAGCTTGGGCATGTGCCCGCCTTTTGCTTGCTTAAGAGCAGCATGCGCTGCGTCCACAGCACTGCGTCGTGCCTGTAAAACGGGACTACCCTGCTCCGCTTGCTGCACCCAATACTCACGACCATGCTCGGGTAGAGAAAACTGCGCCTTTGGATCAATACGCTTAAGGCGCTCGGTGAGCGGCCGTCCAATCAATTCAGAAAGCGCTTCACGACTCAATTCAACGGCATTACTGGCACTGATTTGTACTGCTTTAAGTGTGTCGACGCGTGCAGAGATCTCTAGTACATCTGTGACTAAGGCCAACTGACGCGCGTACAGCGAGTTGACGCGCTCAAGGTTACGCTGAGTTGCTCGCAATTCTGCCGAAACCAGTTCCAGCTCATCATCAGCAGCAAGAGCAACAAAGTAGCGCTCAAGCAAATCAATCGTGGCCTCTTCTTGAGTGATGGCGTATTCGGCATTCTGCTGTTTGGCTAATTCACTGTAGCGTTTGTAGCTGTGCCACACTTCAGGGTCATACAGTATTTGACTGAGAGATAACGAATAACGCTCACCATTGTAATACTGCTCACTAAAGGCGGTTTCTTGAAAAGTTCGGTTAAAGGTACTGATCGCACTGAGCTGCGGTAAGAGTTGTCCGAAGGACTCACGCTTGCGCCAGCCACCGCCGTCGCTGCGCGCTTTCGCAGCGAGCACACGCGGGTCTTCAAGTTCCGCTTCTTGAAACAGCTGCCAGATATCAACGCTAGTACCCAGCGCCGGTAAAGTCTGGCTTGGTGTCAGCGGGTTATGCATTTGATCTGCCGGTTGTTGCGCGACGCCAGCACCGCTTGACAGCATGCCAACCAATAGCATGCCCGCCAAGGGTAAATGTACTGAAATAAACCGGGGCATCTTTAATCCTCAATCAGTGAACGGGCAAAAGCATTGGTGGCGGGCTGAACCAAATAATTCAGCAAGGTGCGCTCCCCGGTATTGATCAACACTTCAGCGGGCATGCCCGGCACTAAGCTCAAATCACCCAAGGCTTGACGGCCTTTCTCAGTCAACTCCACACGCCCTAAATAATAAGGCACGCCGGTCTGCTCATTGACCAAACGGTCGGCAGAAATCTGCGCCAAGCGTCCTTCGATGACCGGTGTGCTGGCGCTTTTAAAGGCACTGAAGCGGATGTCGGTTAATTTACCTACGCCAATACGGTCAATGTCGATCGGCGAAATTTGTGCGTCGACAACAAGATCTTCGCTGGCCGGAACTAAATCCAGCAAGGGTGTACCCGGCGCAATCACGCCGCCCACTGTATGCACTTGCATGCCCAGTACCATGCCTGCTTCAGGTGCACGCACACGAATAC
>JAAYFX010000213.1 GCA_012728025.1 Clostridiales bacterium | reverse complement strand
AAGAGTTTTTAATGCTGTTCTTACAAGATTATACATATCGTTTACATTGTCGGTATTTTCAATTTCCCGTATAATGTGCTTAATATAATTTCTCGTTTTCACATAGGGTGCCTGAGCTTCAATGGCAAAGAAACCGCACATGGCGCAACTTTCAATGAGCCGGTTTTTTATTGAGCGTATAATATTTTTTGAGGCATGCTGGTCCATGGAGATGTCTTCCATATTAATGCTATCAAAAACCTCAAGCAAGACCTCCGAGTCACCTTTTGTGATTGCGTCCTTAATCTTTGAATATGTAGAGTAGTTATCGAACTTCTGCAAGTAGGATGGGCTGCTTTGGCGGTCAAATGTACTCTCCGGCTGGGTTAACTGATAATAAAGCGGGTCTGTTTCACCGCCGCAAATAATTGGATTGAAATTTGAAGCGCCAAAACTGTGTTTTACCAGCAAATCCAGCGTTGTACCTATTGGCTTAATTCTATCATGAGAAACCATAGGCGCTCTTAACATGGCTCTTATGTATGCGTCACGCTCTTCCAAAGGCAGTATATCGCACTTTAGCTTCAGCTCGTCTTTTTTAAATGTATTTAAGACAATCGGCTGGGTGACAATTGCCCCGCCGCAGTTGCCTTCTATATTTAAAATAGAAATGTTGCATATAAAATTATTGCGCAGATAATATATATAAGAGTCCGAAGTGACCCCTTCAGCGAATATCTTTTTAAGAAAAGCCTCAATTTCTCCTATGCCAAGTCTGCAAAAATCCTCATATGTATGCAGCTTGAGTTTGCATGAAGTAATGTTCATTTGTTTATCAAAATATAAGGCTTCAATTTGTGTGACTTTATAAAAGCTCGTTAAAACCTGATTGATTTTTTTCTCAAATTCCATTTGCATTTGTTCACCTCGTCGAATTGCCCTAAGCCAACTTGTTAAAATCCGCCGCATATCCGCCAAAGAGCAGCAGGCTATTAAAAAACCTCTTATCTATATCTATTCTATCAGATAGGAAGCAAATAACAACAATATTTTACTGTTTTCAGCAAGATTTTATCTTATTTGTAAAAAAATGATGTTGAAATAAATAAATAAAAGCTATAATTAAATAAGTAGATATAAGAAGCGAAAACCAGCCTGTAATTATATAACACTAGTGGTGTTTGCCCCTTATGTATATAAACAAACATCTTTTTATTCTGATGCAATAAAAAGATGTTTGTTTAATGAAAGGGCATACTATGCAAATTCCCTCGTTTTTTGCTTTGCAGCACAGTTTAAAAACAATGTCATAAAATAAGGAGAAAATACATATGAAATTAAGCAAGAAAATACCGTTATTCACAATAATAATGATTATTGCTTCTGTTCTTGTTGTTGCAGGAGTAGGAGTTGTTAAGGATATATCGTATAACAAACAAATTAGCTATGAACGGGTAGATTCCGCTATAAAGGATTTGGATAAGCAGGTTGGATTAATGCTTGAACAATCAAGACTTAACTCTGTTTCCATCTCACGAAATTATCAGCTAATAAGTGCTTTGCAAGATAAAAACTTTAATCAAATGAAGTCTGTTTTAGATGAGTTGAACACTTTTCTCGGGGCTGATACCATTAGTGTGACAGACTCTTCCGGAGATATTATAATTCGTCAGCATGAACCGGCAAAAGCCGGAGATAACATTCTAAGCCAAGATAATGTTAGACAAGCCCTTAAGGGGGAAATCATAACAACCATAGAGCCGGGGGCTCTTGTAAGGCTCTCATGCCGCACCGGAGCGCCTGTAAAGGACGAAAACGGCCGCATCATCGGCACTGTTGTTACAGGCTACACCTTTGAAAACTCTGCCTTGCTGGATAATTTAAAAGCGGTGCATGGGGCGGAACTTTCCATATTTGCCGATGATGTTCGAATTGCCACCACCCTTACCGATAGCGGCAACAGAGCTGTTGATACGGTTCTCAATGAAAAAATAGCTTCAATGGTGTTAAATAACAAAATGGAATATGAGGGCAAAGCTGATGTTTTCGGTGTTTCCTACATATCGAAATATGTGCCGCTTAAAGATACAAGCGGAGATGTTGTGGGTATCATGTTTGCAGGATTACCCGAAAGTGATTCAAATGCGGCTGCCATAAGTTCTATTTTATATATGCTGGTTGTAGCCTTATTAATCGTTGCGGCTTGCGCCATCCTTGTTGTTTTGTTTGTTAATAAATATATTAAAAAGCCCATACATAATCTTACGGAAACAGCCGATATGCTTGCCCATGGAAACCTAAAAGATATTGACATAACTGAAATTTTAAACAGCAAATCAAAAGATGAAATTGATGTTTTATCCGAAACTATGCACAGGATGGCAACCTTAATCAGCGAATATATATTTGATATAGAACAGGTTCTTTCTGCAATGTCAGATAATGATTTCACAGTAAAAAGCTCTGCTGTTTATATTGGCGATTTTGAGGCAATCGGAACATCTTTAAGCGCCATTTCAGACTCTTTAAATAAAACGCTTGCGGTTGTTAACGACTCGGCGGAGCAGGTAAACGCCGGAGCCATGCAGGTTTCAGGCGGCGCACAGGAGCTTGCGGCAGGCTCCACCGAACAGGCGGCCTCTGTGGAGGAACTTAGTGCATCCATTTCAGAAATAGCCGTTCAAGCTGAAGACAACTCTTCAATGATGAAGGATACAGCATCCCAACTTAGAGATGCAGGTGAACACCTAAATGACAGCAACCGGCATATGCTTCAGCTTATTGATGCCATGTCCAATATTAATTCCTCATCTAACGAAATAGCAAACGTCACAAAGGTTATTGCCGATATTGCCTTCCAAACAAACATTCTAGCATTAAATGCGGCCATTGAAGCCGCTAGGGCTGGCTCTGCGGGCAAGGGCTTTGCAGTTGTTGCCGACGAGGTCAGAAGCTTGGCTGCCAAATCAGCGGAAGCTGCAACAAGAACCGCCTCTCTGATTGATACTTCGGTAATCGCCGTAGACGAGGGGACGCAAATCACCCATGAAACCGCTCAGGCTTTGAAAGATGCAATTGAAAAAATATCTTTAATAGTTGAGGAAATTAATAAGGTTGAACAAACATCTATAAGACAGGCATTATCCATAGAGCAAATTAAGGAAGGTCTGTCTCAGGTTTCTGATGTGATACAAAGCAATGCCGCCACAGCCGAGGAAAACTCCGCCATAAGTGAAGAAATGTCGGCTCAAGCTACTATGCTGCGTCATGAGGTCAATAGGTTTAAGCTGGGGAATAACTCCGAAACAATATAGATAAAAACGGTGAGTTTAAACAAAACACCCTAAGCCTGTCTCACAGCGGCAATCGCCTTATAAAAAACATAGATTTCCGCTTTACCACTTTTTAAAAATGTTATACCCCCCAAAAAAAAGAACCGTCCACTCTGAACAAGGGAGTGGGCGGTTCTTTT
>JAAYFX010000212.1 GCA_012728025.1 Clostridiales bacterium | reverse complement strand
CTTTGTGTCAGCCTATGCACTGGTCTTTGGGCAGGGGCAAGGCAAAGGCAGTTATCAGGTGAACTTGTGCGGCTTCACGTTATAGCCCAATCGGACAGCAGCGAGGACCAACAGCTAAAGCTTAAGGTGCGGGACAGCGTTCTTGCGGCCTTAGAGCCAAGGCTTAAAGATGCTGAAAATCCCCAAGAGGCGGCGGCCATTATTGAGGAAAGCCTTCCCCTACTCTGTGATATTGCCGATATTGTCTCGAAAAATGCGGGCATGGATTATTCCTCAACTTCCAGCCTCGACGTTGAAAACTACCCCAGCCGTAAATATGAGGGCTTTGCCCTGCCTGCCGGAGATTATCTCTCCCTTAAAATAAGCCTTGGCGACGGCGGCGGGCAAAACTGGTGGTGTGTGGTTTTTCCGCCCCTTTGTTTAAACGCCGCCAGCGAAACCGAGGCCATTGAGGCTCTTTCTGACAGCTCTCAAGAAATTATAACCTTAAATGGAGAGGAATACAGGCTTAAATTTCATGTTATCGAAATTTATGAGAAACTTCGCTCTTATCTTACTTGACAATTACTGCCGCCGGTGTTAACATGGCCTTAATTCTCCGTGGGGGAGTAGTCGGCGCAAATATGCGTTTCAAGTCAACATCATGGCAGTTTTTGCCTGGCTTGCATTAAATGACCAGACTCATGGATGGGCGCTGCCTATCCATGAGTCTTTTTGTTTGGCCGCCTTATAAGATTTTGACCTTTCGTCTGCCCGTTTTCGGGGAAGTTTATCCAAAAAATGGAGGGATTGGTAATGAAGCACTATATCAGCGAGATAGCGGATGTCCTGCGGGAAACCGCCAGCTCGCCTAAGGGCCTTAACTGTCAGGAAGCAGAAAGGCGCCTTGGGGAAAATGGCAAGAACAAGCTTGTGGAGGGTGAAAAAGATTCCCTTTTAAAGCGCTTTTTCCAGCAGATGGCAGACCCCATGATAATCATACTTGTGGCGGCGGCCCTTATTTCGGCTGTCACCACCATGTATTCAAACTCCCTCGGCGGTGAAACAGAGGGCTTTGCCGAAGTGTTCATCATTCTTTTTGTTGTTATTGTAAACGCTGTTTTAGGTGTTTATCAGGAAAATAAGGCAGAAAAGGCCCTTTTAGCCCTTCAGGAAATGGCCTCCTCCACCAGCAAGGTTCTACGTGACGGAAAAATATGTGTAATAAAATCCGAGGATATAGTCGTCGGTGATGTGGTTGTTTTAGAAGCGGGCGACGCCGTTCCCGCCGACGGCCGTATAATAGAATCCAACAGCCTTAAAATCGAAGAGGCCGCCCTTACAGGGGAAAGCGTTGCTGTTGATAAGTTCATAGATGTTCTATACCTGCGTGAGCAAAGCGACATTTCTTTGGGTGACCGCAAAAACATGGTGTACATGGGCAGCACCGTTGTTTACGGCCGTGGCCTTGTTGTTGTTACCGCAACGGGCATGGCAACGGAAGTGGGTAAAATCGCCGACGCCATCCACAAGGCGAAAGAGAGCCTTACCCCCTTGCAAATAAAGCTTGCCCAGCTTTCTCATGTTCTTACTTGGCTTGTTTTAGGCATATGCGCCCTTATTTTCGGCATTGGCCTTATCCGTGCCGGAAGCTTCACTACGGAAATAATTCTAGACAGCTTTATGTTGGCAGTTTCCCTTGCCGTTGCCGCAATTCCCGAGGGGCTTGTTGCCGTTGTCACCATAGTTTTGTCTGTGGGTGT
>JAAYFX010000211.1 GCA_012728025.1 Clostridiales bacterium | reverse complement strand
CTCTTTGGGTGTGCAGGCTGCCCACCTTAACCACCAATTGCGGGGGAAAGCCTCCGACAGGGACGAGAGCTTTGTGCGGGAGTATTGCGAAAAAAGAGGCCTTGTCTGCCATGTGGGCAGGGGGGATGTCTCTGCCTTTGCCGAGGAAAACTGCCTTGGAACAGAGGAGGCCGCAAGAATTTTGCGCTATGAGTTTTTGGAAAAAACCGCTGACGAAATTGGAGCTGATAGGATTGCCACAGCCCACACAGCCGATGATAACGCAGAAACCATGCTCTTTAACCTTACAAGGGGCAGCGGCCTTCGGGGGCTTTGCGGTATTCCGCCGGTTCGTGGCAGGATAGTGCGCCCCATTCTTACGGTAAGCTCCGAGGAAGTTTTGAAATATCTGGAGGAAAAGGGTATCCCCCATGTGGAGGATGAGACAAACACAGACGAAGCCTTCTCCAGAAACAAAATTCGCAGACGGGTTGTGCCGGAGCTTCGCCAGCTAAATCCGAGTTTTGACAAGGTCTGCCTTCGCACAGCAGAGCTTTTAAGGCAGGATGAGGAGTTTTTGCGCTCTTTGGCAGAGGATTTTATAGAGAAAAACTTTAAAAACGGCGAAGTATCCGCAGTCTTTCTAGCTGAGCTTCCAAAGCCTGTTTCATCACGGGTGCTTAGCCTTATAACGAAGGGGGAAATTTCGTCAAGGCATATTGAGGCAGTTTTGAAGCTTGCTTCGGGAAAGGCTCAAAGGGGCTTTGCGGATATACCGAAAATGCGGGTGGCACGGGAAGGCGACAGGCTGATTTTTGACTACACAAAGCCATCCATCCTTGAAGAAAAGGTGCTTGAATTAGATAAAAACCTTAGGCTTTCCGAGGGGGAGTTTGAAATCTTTAGCAGCTTTATTCCCCGATGTGAAGAAATTCATAATTCCTTTAATATTTTTTCCTTTAAAAGTGCCGGCATCTGTGGTAATATTACTGTCGGGCCACGGCTTGAAGGGGAAAAAATCCGACTTTCAGGCAGGGGATGCACCAAAAGCCTTAAAAAACTTTTTTCCGAAGCCGGCATGAGTCCGACGGAAAAGGAGCTTACTCCGGTCTTTAGGGACGAAAAAGGACCTATTGCCATTTTTGGCTTTGGAATAGCCGAAAGATGCCTTCCGGAAAAAGGCGACGATATAATTAAGATAGAAATAAACAAGGGAAAATAATTTACCCCTCCTTGGGGACGAGTGTATTCCTTTGCTTAAACCGCCACAGCGGCAACGAAGCGTGAAAAGACTGCGCTTCTCACTTTTTGTTTTTGGGAGAATATAAAGATGACAAACGACATATTGAAGGTGCTGCTGACCGAGGAGCAGCTAAAGGAAAGGGTTTCGGAGTTAGGACGGGAGATTTCCGAAAAGTTTAAAGGTCAGGAGCCTCTTTTTATAGGTGTTTTAAAAGGCAGCTTTATTTTCATGGCAGACCTTGTACGCCAAGTTGACCTTAAATCTTCCGTTGATTTTATGGCGGTTTCCTCTTATGGCGGAGGCACAACCAGCAGCGGCTGTGTCAGAATAAATAAAGACTTAAATGAGGATATAACAGATAGGCACATTATTGTAGTTGAGGATATTTTAGACAGCGGCGTAACCCTCAGCTACCTTTGGGGCTATCTTATGAACAGAAAGCCCGCTTCCATAACTCTTGTTACCTTGCTTGACAAGCCCGCAAGGCGAAAGGCGAACATCTATGCCGACTATGTAGGCTTTGAGGTTCCCGATGAGTTTGTCGTTGGCTATGGGCTGGATTATTCCGAAAAATACCGCAACCTGCCTTATGTGGGGATTTTAAAACCAGAGGTATACAGCAAATGAAACAAACCATACTCAGGCGGGATACATAGCATACATAGTTTAAGGTAAAGGAAGTGATTTTAACTTGAAAGAAAACCGAAACCAAGCAAGGGATGTTGGCTTTTATACTTTGATACTCGTGATTTTACTTGCCACGATATTCACAATGACCTCTAAAGACAACATTTCTCCCGATATAAAATATTCCCAGATACTTGAGCTGTTTGAAAACGAGCAGGTCGAGTCTTTTGGAACCATGGGAACTCAAATACAGCTAAAGCTGCGTGAGCCTTTCGAGGGCAGCGAAGTCATAGAAACGGAGCTTGCCTCTGTTACTTGGCTGCGTGAAAATTTGGGAGAGCTTTTAGAAACCCAGCGAGCCGAGGGCATCTTGACGGAATACGACTATAAGCCCGCAAAGGAACCCTCACCTTGGCTGTCGATTTTACCCTATTTGGGCGTTATTGTTCTTTTGGGTGTGTTCTGGTATATAATGATGAAAAACGCAGCCCGTGGAGCGGGGGGCGCCGGCGGAGCCATGAAATTTGGCAAGGCTCGTGTTCGTCTTGGAAGTGATGAGAAAAAGAAGGTTACCTTTGACGACGTGGCCGGTGCCGTGGAAGAAAAGGCAGAGCTTCAAGAGCTGGTGGAATTTCTTAAAAACCCTGCGGCGTACAGTGAAATGGGTGCTAGAATTCCCAAGGGAGTTTTGCTTGTTGGACCTCCCGGAACGGGTAAAACCCTTATCGCCAAGGCCGTTGCAGGAGAGGCCGGAGTACAGTTTTTGTCTATCTCCGGTTCGGACTTCGTTGAGCTTTATGTGGGTGTGGGCGCTTCCCGTGTCCGTGACCTTTTTGAGCAGGCGAAGAAAACTGCCCCCGCCATTATATTCATAGACGAAATTGACGCTGTTGGTCGTCAAAGGGGCAGCGGCCTTGGAGGCGGACACGACGAGCGTGAGCAAACCTTGAACCAACTTCTGGTTGAGATGGACGGCTTTGGCAACAACAACGGTGTTATTGTTATTGCCGCCACAAACCGTGCGGATATTTTGGACAACGCCCTTTTGCGCCCCGGTCGTTTTGACCGTCAGGTTTACGTTGGTCTGCCAGATATAAGGGGCAGGGAAGCGATTTTACGTGTCCACGCAAAAGGCAAACCTCTTGGCGACGATGTTGACCTTAACAGCATTGCAAGGGGAACCCCTGGATTTTCCGGTGCTGACCTTGAAAACCTCTTAAACGAGGCGGCTCTTTTGGCTGTTCGTTTCAAACGGCGTTTTATCGTGTCTGAGGACGTGGAGGAGGCCATAAGAAAGGTTCGCTTAGGTCCCGAGAAAAAGAGCAAGATTATGTCCGAAAAGGCAAAAAAGCTTACGGCTTACCATGAGGCAGGTCACGCCATTGCCGGAAAGTTTTTGGAGCATACGCCTCCGGTGCATTATATAACCATCATCCCCAGAGGGCCTGCCGGCGGAGTTACCTATTTCCGTCCGGATGAGGACGAGGAAGATTTCGAGTCCCGCAGTGAGCTTTTTGAAAGCATTGTTGTAAGCCTTGGGGGAAGAACTGCCGAAAGGCTGTTTCTGGACGACATTTCCACAGGGGCTTCAAGCGATATACAGCATGCAACAGAGCTTGCCCGTGCCATGGTTACCCGCTATGGTTTTTCCGAAAAGCTGGGGCCGATTTCCTTTGACAGCTCAGGACACAGTATATTTATAGGTCGTGATTTCGGCCAGACAAAAAGCTATTCCGAGGAGACGGCGGCCCTTATTGACGAAGAAGTAAAGCGTATTTTTGACGAGGCGGGTGCCGCCTGTGAAAAGATTTTGACAGAGCATAAAGTGCTTCTTACAGGCGTTGCCGAATATCTTCTGGAAAACGAGAGCATGGAGGCCGAAGATTTCCACTATTTCTGTGAGCATGGCCATGTTCCGGAAAAAGAGGAAGAACTTGAAAATAAGGGCGGAGGGGACAAAGCCCTGCCTGAGGATAAGACCATAGAGACGGCGGTCAAAAACGCTCAGGACGCATTGAAGTTTGCCGACGATGCCCTTAAAAATGCCGAGGATGCAGTTAAGTCTGCCGAGGAAATTGCAGGAATGCCCGAATCGGAAAACAAAGAAGAATAAATAAAAGGGCGGGTTCCCCCGCCCTTTCCCACGGATTTTAAGATTATATTTTTTATAGAGAGGACAGCACATATGAAGCTGGGAATAGTGGGCCTTCCAAACGTTGGAAAGAGCACCCTGTTTAATGCAATTACAAATGCGGGGGCAGAGAGCGCAAACTACCCTTTTTGCACCATTGAGCCTAATGTGGGCATGGTTACCGTTCCGGATGAGCGGCTGGATTTTTTGGCAAAGCTGTACAGCCCGAAAAAGTATACCCCTGCTGTGATTGAGTTTGTTGATATTGCAGGGCTTGTGAAGGGCGCTTCCAAAGGAGAGGGTCTTGGAAATAAGTTTTTAAGTAATATCCGCATGACGGATGCCATCATCCACGTTGTACGCTGCTTTGATGATGAGAATGTCATTCATGTGGAGGGGGGCTGTGACCCTGTTCGGGATATTGAAATTATTAATCTTGAACTTATTATCGCAGATATAGATATGGTTCTTCGCCGCATTGACAAGGCGAAAAAGGCCGCCAAGGGCGGGGAGAAAAAGTTTCTTCAAGAGGCAGAGCTTTTAGAAAGACTTCATGAGCATCTGGATTCCGGAAAATGTGCCAGAGTTTTTGCGGGTACGGCAGAGGAAATGGAAATCATCGGGGAAAGTGAGCTTTTGACTTTAAAACCTGTGATTTATGCAGCAAATTTGGACGAGGCCGGCTTTGCCGCAGGAGCGGAGAAAAACCCCTATTATGCTCAGGTGGAGAAGCTTGCCGCTCAGGAAGGTTCACAGGTTTTGCCCATTTGTGCCAAGGTTGAGCAGGAAATTTCTGAATTGGACGAAGAGGACAAAGCTCTTTTTATGGAAGAGCTGGGTATGACAAAGTCGGGTCTTGACCGGCTGATTAACTGCTCATACAATCTTTTGGGGCTTATTAGTTTTCTTACCTGCGGGCCTGACGAGTGTCGGGCTTGGACTATAAAAAAAGGAAGCAAGGCACCTCAGGCGGCAGGCAAAATCCACACGGATTTTGAAAGGGGCTTTATACGGGCGGAGATAGTCGCCTTTGATGACTTAAAAGCCTGTAAAACCATGGCCATTGCCAAAGAAAAGGGTCTGGTGCGGTCGGAAGGCAAGGAATATGTTATGCAGGACGGGGATGTTACCCTGTTTCGGTTTAACGTTTGATTTTAATATTGCTATAAAGGCGGCGAAGGACGGGGGTTTTATCCCTCGTCCTTTGCGTTTATGTATTGTTCTTCTGTTTCTCTTTGTGCTTGCTTTAGTAAATCAGAGGCTTCACCATAATTTTGCCTCTCGATTTGTTTAAGTGCATCGCTTATGCTATTAAATAACCTTAAATACATCTCTTTGTAATCAGCCATTGAACTACCCCGCATTTCTTTATTTAGTGTTTGACTTAACGGTGGACTAAAACTAGTCCCATTATAACAAAGTGTAGGGCTAAAATAAAGGGCAAGAGAACCGAAATTGGTTCAGGTTGTTTGCGAGGATTCTGTGATGAGAGAGCAAAAAATAAAGTCGGATAACGAGATTTCCATTGGAAAGAACATACGGGAAATCAGAACGGCAAAGAAGATTGGTCAGACGGAGCTTGTGCGCTTATTGGATTTGCAAGGGGTTTCTATTACCCGAGAGTCTTTGGTAAAAATTGAGCGTGGCACACAGCATATCTATGCCTCTCAGCTAAAGGGGATTAAAGAAGTTTTACAGACGAGTTATGATAAACTTTTGAAATAGTAGGGTTAGGCGGAGGCCTGCACCCAAAGGCGGCGAAGGACGGGGGTTTTATCCCTCGTCCTTTGCGTTTGCTATTTAATTGAAGGTTCCAGTGAGTCAAACTCATCTGTGCTGAAAAACTGACCCAGAGTAATTGACAAACCGTCGCAAATTAGCTTTATTGTTTCAAGCTTGGGGTTTTGACTTTTGCCGTATAAGATATTTTTAATGGATGAGGGAGGCAAGGCAGATAGAGTTGCCAATTTATTAATGCTTATTCCACGCTCTCCGCAAAGCTGCAATATACGGTTTCGTACTGCTGTTGCTGTGTTCATTTACACCACCGCCTTTGTACAAAGCATAGAGGAAAAACCTTGCTAAAATAGGCTATGTGTGCTACCATGTAGGCTATACATAGCTTATTTTGACGGGAAGTGAATTAAAGTGATAGATTACCCCACGATGTATCGAAAATTATTTAATGCTCAAACAGATGCGGTTGAAGCTCTACAAAAAATAGTAGAGAAATTGATTGAGGTACAAAGGCAAACGGAAGAACTTTATATTTGTGCATCTGAAACAGAGCTAACTATTTTAAAAGCGAAGGAAAACAAAAGCAATTTTCACGAATAATTCCCTCCCCTCTTGACAAATTCCCCAAAACGGTCTAAACTCGCAATATACAAATCAAAAGCAACGACGGAGACGGCGTATTTGCGCAGTTCAGAGAGGGCGGCCTTGGCTGTAAGCTGCCCCGAAACGCAAGTAAACCTGCCCACCACTCCCGAGCTGAAGCGCCCAATGTGCCATGTTTTGGCAGTAAGCGTTTCCGCTTTGCGCCCGTTACAGCGCTGTTAAGCGGCGGAGTTTTTCCGCAAGCAGGGTGGAACCGTGTATAAAACTATACACCCCTGACATTTGTCAGGGG
>JAAYFX010000210.1 GCA_012728025.1 Clostridiales bacterium | reverse complement strand
CCGCTATGATATTTACATTGTATCTGTAACGGACATTTACCTCCCCTAAAGACCTGTTATACCAACGGCTCTTGCAGGGGATTTCATAAATTGAGTAGTCCGATGTAAGCTGGATAAAGTCGAAGATGTTATCAGCGTTACAGCGCACTGCAAGTTTTTCGGCAATTTCACGCTCGGGATAAACCACCTCATCAGCGCCAATTCTTATAAGAAGTTTTTCCTGACGGTCGCTTCGGGCCTTAGAAATTACATGGATGGCACCACGCTCTTTAAGCATGGAGGTAATTTCAAGAGATGCCTGAAAATCCTCACCTATGGTTACAAAGCAAATATCAAAATTGTTCACACCAAGAGAGTTGAGGACGGCTTCATGGCAGCAATCACCAATATGGGAGTCGGTGAATTTATGGGCAATTTCATCAATTATTTCGGGGTTTCTGTCAACAATCATAACATCGTTTCCCAGTTCTTGCATACGCTCGGAAAGTTGCTGACCGAAGCGGCCCATACCTATTACTAAAACTGATTTCATTTTATATGACCTCCGCTGATTTTTAGCCGATAAGTATCTTAACGGTGGGCCTATCTATGGGAATACTGATGCGCCTTTCCGCCAGAACCAACATAAGGGAAAGCCCTCCTATACGGCCGGAAAACATAAGAAACATAAGAACAGCCTGTGAAAAGCTGCTAAGAAAAGGTGTAATACCCTTTGAAAGTCCGGCTGTGCTTATGGCGGCCACAGACTCGAAAAGTATATCATGGAGTGGATAGGGTTCTATAAAGCTTATTATCATTGATGCAAGGAAAACCACAGTGAAATAAACCGTTACCACAGCGCTTGCCTGAGAGCTTGTATGCTCGTCCAGTCTGCGTTTGAATATTGTTATTCCGCTTCGCCTTCTTGTGGAGGCAAGAGCGCCGAGGAGCAAAACCACAAAGGTTGTAACTTTTATACCGCCTGCCGTTGAGCCGGAGCCGCCGCCTATGAACATGAGCAAGGCTGTAAGAAGGGTGCCGGAATCGGACATTTCAGAAAGATTGATAGTATTAAAGCCTGCTGTTCTCGGCATTATGGAGAGAAACAAGCTGGATATAAGCTTTTCACCGGTGTGCATACCCGCAAAAGCGCTGCCGCTTTCAAAGATATAAAACAAAATTGTGCCGGAGAAAATCAGTATGGCCGTAGAGGATAAAACAATTTTGGAGTGAACCTCATATTTTTTAAATTCGAGGCGATGCTTCCAAATATCATTCCAAACAATGAAGCCTATGCCGCCGATTATTATAAGAAGAGATATGGTAAAGGAAAAGAGAGGGTTTGTGGCAAGCCATTGGGCACTGAGAGAGGAAAAACTGCCATACCTGCCCATAAGGTCAAAGCCCGCATTGCAGAAGGCTGAGATGGAATGAAAAAGTCCATTCCATATGCCGACTAAAAAGCCCATTTTCGGACAGAAGATAAAGGAAAGTAACACAGCTCCAAAAAGCTCTATTACTGTTGTTCCGATTATTATGCGCCGTATCAGCTTTACAATGCCGCCAATTTCAAGGGAGCCGGCAGACTGCATCAAAAGCCGGCGCTCGCCCAAAGAGATACGGCGCTTTAAAAACAGGGCTATCATGGCTATGCAGGTCATAACGCCAAGGCCGCCGATTTGGATGAGCAGAAGAATTATAAACTGGCCAAAAAGTGACCAGTGGGTATATGTGTCGTATATTGTCATGCCTGTCACACAGGTTGCGCTTGTAGCTGTGAACATTGCATCAAAAAAGGGCGTCCAATCCCGTGACCTAGAGGATATAGGCAGGGACAGAACCACCGCCCCAACAAGGATTATTAAAAGGAAACTAAGAACAATAATCCGAGTGTAGCTTAACTTGTCACGTAGTTTGGACATCTTAGCTCATACCCTTCAAAACGTATTGGGCAGGGGAAACTTTGGTTTTCCCTTTCAGTAAAACAATAGAAAACTAATCGTCAGATAAAGATAATCCGAACTTTATAGATAATCATTTTATGATTATGAAGTATATCACAGCCCTTAAAAATATGCCATAGCGACTTCTTATATTTATTTTTAATGATAAAAACCTATGTATCTTGTGTATTCTAACGTACAAAATCGACAAAAATGGCTCTCCATTATGGAGAGATATTTTTGGAGGTGACTTTTTTGAACGGTGGAATAGTTTCGGTGGCGGCTATAACGGTTGTAAGCTATCTTGTGGCTCAGGCTGTAAAGGCAACAAGGCTTGATGGTAAATGGCTGCCCGTTATTTGCGGAGTCTGCGGAGGGATTATGGGGGTGTTTGGCCTTGGTGTAATGCCGGATTTTCCCGCGGATGATGTTCTGACGGCTCTTGCTGTGGGCATTGTTTCGGGGCTTGCGGCCACAGGCTCTCACGAAATATTTAAGAAAATGGGGGTTATAAAAAATGACGATAATTGAAAAAAACTACGGATGGAGCTATGCTCTTACTCCACGAAGCCTTACAACACATCTTATATTGCATCATGCAGCTACACTTAAAGCAACGGCAGAGGGCATACATTCCTACCATCTGTCTCTAGGCTGGGCAGGCATAGCCTATCATTATTTTGTGGCTAAAAGTGGTGAAATATATCGAGGAAGGCCGGAAAATATGCGTGGGGGACATACCAGCGGCATGAACCATTGCTCCATAGGCATATGCTTTGAGGGCAATTTTGAAATAGAGGAAATGAGCAAGGAGCAGATAAAGGCAGGAGCAGAGCTTGTGGCGGACATAGTATCCCGCTATCCTGACATAAATACCTCTCAGCACAAAGACTTTGGAGCCACTGCCTGCCCCGGCAAAAACTTTCCTTTTGAGCTTATTACAATGAAAGAGGAAAAGCAAGGGGGTGAGCTTTTAAAAGAAAAAACAGAGCCTGAGGAATGGGCAAAAGAGGCTGCCGAATGGGCCTGTGAAAGTGGGCTTTTTCTTGGTGACGGACAGGGAAATTTTAACTGGCACAACAGCTTAAGCCGTCAGGAGCTTGCCCTTATACTTATGCGGTTTAATAAGCTTTTAAACGAAAACCCCGCATAAAAATAAAGTAAGGCTAAAAGGAATTTGCCAAACTCTCTCCATTAAGCACAAGGCTTGATAGACAAGTCCTTTTACCTTCGGCATAAAATAAGCCCCACGCATTTTTTTGCGTGAGGCTTATTTTTGTTTTAGCGGGGCTTTCGCAATAGAGATAATGGTGAGCAGGGCAGGGGAAGCTTTATGGAAAGCTTCATCATAGGATGGGGAGCAGAAGTTATACTCTCGCCTTCGGCATTTTTCATTTCATCAAGAACGAAAGAAAATGGCTCTTTATCCTTTGTTAAAAGCTCCAGCCTGTCTCCGACTGAAAACTTATTTCGCTGGCTTAAGATGGCATTTCCCATTTCGTCACAACTTTCAACAATTGCGCAGACGTCGGCACTTGCAAAATAAATACTGTCGCTTCTTGAATAGTGCTGACTGGGGTCCCCAAAGAAAAAGCCTGTGCAATAGCTGCGGTGGCTGATTTTTTCCATTTCATCCACCCAGACTGGGGACAAGGGGCGCTTTTCAATGGCGGCATCAAGGGCGTGGCGATAGGCATTTGTGACAGCGGCGGCATAGTAGGCAGATTTCATCCTGCCTTCGATTTTAAGGCTTGCAACACCGGCATCTATTATTTCCGGAAGATGCTCAATCATGCACATATCTCGGCTGTTCATTATATATGTGCCGCCGTCCTCTGTTATCTCATGGTATTCTCCAGAGCGCTTTTCCTCCACCAGATAGTATCTCCAGCGGCAAGGCTGGGCACATTCGCCACGATTGGCATCCCGCCCTGTGAGGTAATTACTTAAAAGGCAGCGGCCGGAAAAGGAAACACACATTGCACCGTGGATAAAAACCTCAAGTTCAAGCTCTGGGGGGCAGTTTTTTCTTATATTTTGAATTTCAGCAAGGCTAAGCTCCCTTGCCAAAACTGCTCGGGAAGCGCCCATATCATAGAGCATTTTGCAGGTTTCGCTGTTAACAACGCCCATCTGGGTGCTGATATGAAGGGCTGCCGAGGGCGCATATTTTTTTGCAAGACTTATTACGCCCAAATCCGAGGCTATGATAGCATCAGCTCCGGCATCGTTTAAGGTTTCAAGGTAGGCGGGAAGCCTTTTCATTTCATCTTCACGAGGCAGAGTGTTACAGGTGATATAAACCAAAACACCTTTTTCATGGCAAAGGGAAATTGCCTGCCTTAAGCCCTCATCGTCAAAGTTTCCCGCCGAGGCCCTCATGCCGAATTCCGAGCCTGCAAGATAAACGGCATCAGCCCCGTAATGGAGCGCCATTGTAAGGCGTTCCATATCTCCGGCGGGGGCTAAAAGCTCCGGTTTTTTATTGTCCATAACTTTGGGTTTTTACAAAGGCCGCATGGTCATTGCCGTTTGTAAAGAAACGGTGGGTGTTGCTTTGCTCGTCTAAGGCGTAATAGTAGTAGCCATGACTTTCCGGTTTTAAGGCGGCCATAATAGAGGAGATACCCGGATTTGCTATGGGCCCTGCGGGAAGGCCGAGGTTTTTATAGGTGTTGTAGGGACTATCTATTTCAAGGTCGTCCCATGTTAAAAGCTCCTTGCGCTCTGGCAGGATGTACTGTATCGTCGCATCTATACCAAGGGCCATGTTTGCGTTCAAGCGGTTATAGATAACGCCCGCAATTGTCTTGCGCTCCTCGTCGTTTGCCGCCTCTTTTTCAATCATGGAGGCTACATTTACAACCTGACGCATGGAGTAGCCACGGCTTGAAGCAAGCTCCAGCATTTCCTCTGTGAGCTTATAGTGGAAGGTCTGGAGAAACTTATCTATGGCCGCATCGGCAGTCATACCTTGATAAAATTCATAGGTATCTGGAAACAGAAAGCCCTCAAGACGAGAGGTTTCTCCATAGGGGATGCCCTCTAAAAAGCTATAAGGAAATTCATAATTTGCGGCACATTCCATAAGGTCATCATAGCGGCAGACCTTGTTTTCCTCAAGGCGCAGGAATATATCGGAGTTTGTGAAGCCCTCAGGGAAGGAAACCATGGTTTTAACCTGAGAGTCACTGCCGAACTGCATTTTTTTAACAATGGCACGGTAGTCATACTGGGTGTTAAGCTCGTATGTGCCGGGGTCAATTTTTTCGTCCGCATTGGAAAACTGGGAATATAAGATAAAAAGCGCTTTGTATTGGATAATACCGGCGTCTTTTAAGGCGGTGGCAACTTTATTGGCATCGGCGGCTAAAACAGTTTCTTTTCCGATTGCTTTGCCGTCCTCGTCAAGGATGTTCCGTTCCTTTTCCTTGAAGTCAGTTTCGGGCAGATAAACCTCTGCGGTAATATCGCCCTTATTCAGCGCCAGCACATCACTTGCCGCCATCCAGCCAAGGCAGGCTAAAATTATGCTCATGCTTACAACGAAAATAAAATACATAAGCCCGCCAAGGCAGCCGGTTTTCCCGTCCCGCCTTGCCCGTATAGGCTTATAGTCTCTTGCTTCGTATTTTATTTTGTCATCATAATCCTCACTCCTGCCGTAGCTTTGGGCAGAGCGGGAATTTCCAAGCTCATGGGCACGGCGAAGGGCCATATTATCCTTTGCCGCAGATTGCCTTAATTTCTGCTCCTCCTGCTTTGCAAGTTTTGAGAGGCTTTCATTGTTAAAGTTTTTGTCAGACATCATGGAACTCCTTAATGTATTGATGCTCCGTAAAGCAGTAACCGCTGGGGAGCGGCGGGCATATTATAGGTCGAAAGGCGAAAGAGCAAAAAGCTCTGCCTTTAACTAAGATTAGATATGAGCCTGCTCACCGTGCAGGGCAAAACAAAAAATCATGCGCGGAGAAAGGAAAAAACAAATGTTTGGTGGATGTGGTAACAACGGCTGCATTTGGATTATTGTTATTATCCTTCTGATTGCTTGCTGCTGCGGCGGCATGGGCAGTGGCTACGGCTGCGGAAGTGGCTGCGGAAGCGGCTGTGGCTGCGGCTGCGGAAGCAACTGCTGCTAGCGGACATTTGGTGACCGGCGCTTAGCTAAGGCTGTCCTTGAGACGTGCAAGGATTTTCGGCGGTTACGTAGATTATAGAAATAAAACTCCACTTTGCGGGACCTTTTTAAGGTCTCGCAATTCTTTTTTCCGTTATGAGGCATTTTGTGGGAAGGTCAAACTTATCTGTGGGAACTTCCTCCAACAAAAGTAACTCACGGCAAAGACCAACGGAATAAGCGTTGCATTTAGAAAGAAAGCGGTCGTAGTAGCCGCCGCCCTGACCAAGCCTGTAACAGTTAAGGTCATAGCATAAAGCCGGCACAATGATAAGGTCATGTTCACGGGGGAAAACAATCTCGGCATCAGGCAAAGGCTCGGGTATGGAAAGAACACCCGCAGGCAAATGCTCAGGAGATTTATTTATAAGTGCAAAGCTCATATTTCCTTCAAAAAGATTTGTGGGCAGGGCCACAGACTTTCCAATTTCAAAGCAGTGATTTATAAGCTTTCTTGTGTCCACCTCACGGGAGACGCTGCAATAGGTAAAAACTCTAGGAGCGGAGATAAACTCCGGAAGGCAGATGAGCTTTTCAAAGATAGAGCTATTGCTTTCTTCTATATACGAGCTGTCTAAAAGGCTGATGCGCCGCCTTATTTCAGTCCGCAGGCTCTTTTTATCCATGGCTTAGATTACAAGCTCTGAGCGTACGGCCTCGGCGACTTCCTCTCCGGCTATATGGGAAAGCAGAGAAAGACCAAACTCAATAGCAGAACCGGGGGCACGGGCGGTTATAAGACCCTTAGCCTTAACTACGGATTTATCAGTTTGGCAAATGGCCCCTGCCATCATATCCTCACAACCGGGGTAGCAGGTGATGTTTTT
>JAAYFX010000016.1 GCA_012728025.1 Clostridiales bacterium | reverse complement strand
TTCATAAAAATCAATATTCATCGTCATCATGCCGCTTTTCGGCGCTTACATAGCTTGTATATTCCGGCAGCCAGACAAGATCTATTGTCCCTGTCTCTCCGTGGCGGTTTTTAAGAATAATGGCCTCGGCATCATTAGGTGCCTCACATTCTCTATTGTAGTACCCATCCCTGTAAAGTCCTATAACTATATCAGCGTCCTGCTCAATGGCACCGGACTCTCTAAGGTCAGACAGCACTGGTCTTTTATCCGAACGTGACTCATTGGCACGGGAGAGCTGGGAAAGGCAAACCACAGGAACATTAAGCTCCTTTGCCATAATTTTAAGCATACGGGACATATCAGAAACTGCTTGAGTGCGGCTTTCCCCCGCATAGCTGTGGCCGCTTCCGGCAGACTGCATAAGCTGCAAATAGTCAATAACCACAAGCCCCAAATTCTCAAGGCGCCTGCACTGGGAGTTCATTTCGGAAACCGACAAAGAGGGGTTGTCATCTATGAGTATATCCGTTTCGCTTATGGTGGAAGCGGCAGTTCCTATGCGCTCCCACTCTGTTTGGCTAAGTCTGCCCGTAAGAAGTTTTTTTCCGTCCACCATGCCCTCTCCTGCCAAAAGCCGCAGGGCAAGTTGCTCCCTTGACATTTCAAGAGAAAAAATAGCAACAGTTTTTTTCGACACCTTGGCGGCATGGAGGGCGACATTTAAGGCTATACTTGTTTTTCCCATGCCGGGTCTTGAGGCTATAAGCACCAAGTCCCCACGGTTAAGCCCCAAAATCTGGTTGTCCAAATCGGGAAGGCCGGTGGAAAGCCCTGTTATCCTTGTGTCCGATGCGGCATTTATGGAAATCTGCTCGTAAACCTGCTGTATGACATTGGCAATTTTCTCAAGGCCGCCCACAGTTCTGCCCTGACGCAGGGCATAAATTTTCCGCTCTGCCGTTTCAAGCATGGCCTCGGCTTCTCCAACACCTTCCGACACCATGCTGCTTATCTCGCTGCCCACCTTTGAAAGGGCACGTAAAAGGGACTGCTCCCGAAGAATGTCCACATAGCGCATAACGTTTGCCGCTGTGGGGGTCACCTGCATAAGCTCCAGAAGATAGCTGCGGGAATTGTCTGTATACACTCCCCGCACACGCATTTGGTCCAAAACGGTAACGGGGTCCACAGTTTGTCCATAGGCGTACATATGATATATGGTATCGAATATATCACGGTTTGGCTGAATATAAAAATCATCAGAGCGGGTTTTGTTGAGAACGTCGGCAATGCAGGCGCTGTCTATAAGCATAGAGCCTATAACCGCCTGCTCGGCCTGCACACTATGGGGGGTTCTGTTCTCCATCAGCTCGTTCATATGATGTAATCCTTAAATAATAGATATTTTATAGTTTCGGTAAAAGTGTTAAGGCATCAGCCTTCCTCAACAACCACAACATTTATAAGCCCTATGACCTCAAAGCCCAACTTGCATTTAATGCTATAACTGCCAAAGCTTTTTATAGGCTCCGCCTGAACAATCTTGTTTTTATCTATTAGCATATCATGCTGCTTTAAAAGAGCATCGCTTATCTCCTTTGAAGTAACAGAGCCAAAGAGCTTTCCTCCCGCACCTGCCTTTGCAGGGATTTTAACCACAAGGTTTTCAAGGCTTTTTGCCGTTTCCTCGGCTGCGGCCTTATCTTTTTCAAGCTGTGCCTTTTTTGCCTTTTCCTTAAGCTTCATGGTGTTAATAGTATCGGCCGTTGCCTCAACGGCAAGCTTTCTGGGTAGGAGATAGTTTCTTGCGTATCCGTCAGAAACCTCTTTCATCTCGTCTTTTTTACCCTGTCCCCTTACGTCTGTCAGAAATATTACCTTCATTATGTCAGCCTCGCTTTCATATGGTTCTTTTGTTTAATTAACAGCTTTCCTTAGGTGTTTTCATTCATCAAAATATCTGTCGATAGCGGAGAAAATCAAATTTACAGCGTCCCGCAGCTCTATGCCGTCCATTTGAAGCCCCGCAGCGGACTTGTTGCCGCCGCCGCCCAAATCCTCTAAAAGCACCTGAACATTTATATCCCCTATGGAGCGGGCAGAAACAATTACCCCGCCCTTCTCTGTGGGGTATATAACAAGGGATGCCTGAATACCGCTTATATTCAGCATTTCGTCGGAGGCTTGGGCCGCAACTATCCTGTCCTGAGGCTCCTCTATAACAGCAATGGCTATACTGTCACGATAGCGCTTTACCTGCTGGAGTATCTTATACCTTGCAACAGTGTCGTCCATGTTGTTTTGCAAAACCATCTTCACAGCAACAGGGTCTGCCCCTGCCCGCCGCAAAAAGGCCGCAGCGTCAAAGGTGCGCTCTCCCGTGCGCAGAGTAAAGTTTTTCGTATCCATAACCATACCTGCCAAAAGAGCGTCCGCTTCCACCCGCAAAATGTCGGACTGGTCCACAAGCTCCTGCAAAAGCTCGCAAACAAGCTCTGCCACAGATGAGGCATATGGCTCAAGAAAGGTAAGGGAGGCGTTTTGGATATAGCTTGCAGCTCTCCTGTGATGGTCAATAACCGCAACCCTGTTGCAGGCCATAAGAAGACTTTGGTCTTCCACCTGCTCGGGCCTGTTGGTGTCCACAACCACTAAAAGAGTGCTGCGGTCGGCATGGGTTATGGCCTCCTGAGCGGAGATGAAAGCATCCTTGTATTCTTCGGTTTTTTTAAGTTTTTGGATAAGGTTGCCGGCGGCATTTTTTTCTTCGTCAATGACAATGCTTGCTCGGCAGCCAAGCTTTCTTGCTATACAACAGATACCCACAGCACCGGCAATCACGTCCATGTCGGCGTACTTATGCCCCATAACGTAAATCTGGCTGGAGGCTTTTATAAGCTCTGATATAGCATTTGCCATAACTCTGGACTTCACCTTCGTCCGAGTCTCCACCTCCTCGCTTCGACCACCAAAAAACTCGAAATTAAAACGATTTTTTATAACTGCTTGGTCGCCACCACGAGAGAGGGCCATTTCGGTGCTTAAGGATGCAAAGTTATAGTTTTCTTCAAAACTCTCGCCGTCCCGCCCCATGCCTATGCTAACAGAAGCGTGAATACCGGCAGGATTTATAACCTCATGGATGCTGTCGAGTAAAGAGAACTTGTCCTCCAAAAGCTGGGGGAAATGGCGCTGCTCAAAAATGAACATATACCTATCTCTATCATAGCGGCAAAGAATACCACCCATGTCGGCACACCAGCGCTCTATCCTGTCGGAAACCATGTTTTGAAGCTCATTTCTTACACGGTCAGGCTGGTTTTTTGATATTTCGTCCAGATTGTCGAATATTATAAGGGCAACAATGGGTCGGGAGTTTTCATATTCCGCCATTGCAAGGTCATATTCCGTAACATCCAGCCAATAGGTCATGCCCATATAATCTCGGGAGCTTTCATTTTCGCCTCTGATTATATTACCATAAACCCTAAAGCGCCTGTCCTTGACTTCCACAAGGCCTGAATACTGGTTTTTGCCCTCTGTCAGCCATTTTGCCGTAAACTTTGGCACAAGGTCAGATAGCCTTGCGTCAAAATGGGCGCTCTTTTTTCCAAAAATATCAAAGAAAAAGCGATTTCCCCAGATAATAGTCATATTCTCAAGCTTAAAAGCTACCATGGGCAAGGGAAAATTTATCAATGTGTCACTTTTTGCCGATTCTATGTCATAGGTAACGGATTCCATATATTCCATGAATTCCTGCCGCCTGCGGCGAATGATTATGACGGAATATATTATAAGGAGAACTATGACTGTGGCTTCCGCCAGAGCCAACTTTACGCTAAAAAAACACGCTATACCCGCAAAAATCACAAGAACGAGCAGATAAAGTCTCGTTCCCGGCTCCAGTATGCGTTTGAGGTTATTATTCATTTGTCCTCCTCCATTATTGAACGCTGGATTACACATTATACCAACATTATAAGCTCTTTACAAGAGTGTGCCTCCTTAAAGTCCAAGTTTGGCAGCCTAAATTTTGCAACTTAAGCATAACAGCAACAGTCCGCTGACTAAGCGCCAAGATTATTTGCGCCTTTGCGGGAAATACTTTTTAGGGAAAGGAAGTGATTTTTTGAAGGCAGTTATAATGGCAGGGGGCATGGGAACAAGACTGCGCCCCATTTGCGATGAGATGCCAAAACCCATGACAAGGCTTCTGGGAAAGCCCCTTTTAGAACACCTTATAGAGCTTTTGAAAAAAAACGGGTTTAACGAGCTGTGCATAACCCTTGCCCATAAGCCCGAATATATAAAGGAATATTTCGGAGACGGAAAAAACTTCGATGTCTCCATTGAATATCGGGTGGAAGAAAACCCTCTAGGCACAGCCGGAGGGGTTCGTGCCTGCATGGACTTTGTGGGCGGTGAGGATTTTTTGGTCATCAGCGGCGATGCCGCCTGCGATTTTGACCTTAAAAAGCTCTTTTCTGAACATGGTATTCATGGCGGTCTTATAACCATGGCTTTATACCCCCATCCGGAGCCTTTGCGCTATGGCACTGTCATTACCGACAGAAAGGGCAAGGTTGTAAGTTTCATCGAAAAGCCCTCTTGGGAAAAGGTAGTTACAGACCTTGTAAATACCGGTGTATATATTGTTTCCCCAAAGGCCATGGAGCTTGTGCCGGAAGGCAAACCCTATGATTTCGCCCGTGACCTTTTCCCTCATTTGACAGCCGAGGGCTGCATAATCGGCATACCCATGGAAGGCTACTGGTGCGATATAGGCGATGCCAAAAGCTATCACCAAAGCTGTATGCATGCCCTTGACGGCAGGCTGAAGCTTAGTCCCTTTCGCCGCTCCGCCTCTGTTTTCTCCAACCTTAAAGCCTTTGAATGGCCGCAAATTTTTCCTCCAAGCCTTATCTGTCAGGGGGCTATTATAGAAAAAGGTGCGGTTATAGAACACAGCATAATTCATGCCGGAAGCAAAATAGGTGCCTATTCACGAATAATAAACTCCGTAATAGACGGCGGCGATGTGGGCAAAAACTGTCATATAGAAGGAAGTGTTGTCTGCAAAGGAGCAACTCTTCCTCCGCACTCCATTACCCGCTTTGGTGACATTGTTTCCCAAGGCTGCATAAGCAAGGCCGCCGCACCCGCCTCCGCCGCCACCGAGCCACGGCAGGCCAGAGGTCTTTGCCGTGAGCTTGCCTGCACAGACAGGGCAAGGCTTATGAGAGAAATGTCCTATGCCCTTTGGGAGGCTGGTGCGGATTTTTCCGACGGAATAAACATTTCTGACGGAAAGTGTAAAATCCGCATATCCCCCCTGCCCGAGGAAAGTGCAATTACCATAGAGGCCATGGGCGGAGGGGAAAACGAGCGTTTGGCCATGTGCAAAAAATATAGTAAGCTTGCGGAAAAATTCGGCGGAAAAAATGCATCCACGAATATTCATTGAATATTTATCCCGAGTATTTGTATGTTGTGCGTAAATATAAAGTTTTGTTAGATATTTGTGAATAATGTTCCACAAATCTTCGCTTTTCTAAAAAATCCTCTTGTATAATCATCCACCCTGTATTATAATCATTTCGTCGAACTAAAAAAAAGCGACTTTTTAAAGGGCGACATCAAAACTTATCTTATGGGGTGAACAAAATGAAAAATTTCACAAAGATTCTAATTGCGATTCTAGCAATCGCCATGCTTTTCTCTCTTGCAGCCTGCGGAAAAAAAGCTCCCGCTTCCGACACGGACATACAGCAGCCCGAAACCGAAGAGCCAATTGACACCGCAGACACCGAGGACGAAGTCTTTACCACCGTTACCGAGGGTGTCCTCACAATGGCCACCAACGCCGCCTTCCCTCCTTATGAGTTCTACGAGGGTGACACAATAACAGGCATCGACGCTGAAATCGCAGCGGCCATTGCCAAAAAGCTGGGACTTGAGCTTGTTATCGACGACATGGAGTTTGATGCTATAAACATTGCCGTTAACGGCGGCAAGGCAGACGTGGGCTTTGCGGGCATGACCGTAACAGCCGAGCGTCTTGAGGCAGTTAACTTCACAAGCAGCTATGCAAAAGGCGTTCAGGTAGTTATAGTACCCGAAGATAGCTCCATCACCTCTGTTGACGACCTTTTTGCCGAGGACGCAAATAACACCATCGGAGTTCAGCGCAACACCACAGGTGACCTTTACACCACTTGGGATCTTGAGGACGAGGGTCTTGCAACCATAGACCGCTATAGCAAGGGTGCCGATGCTGTTATGGCTCTTAAGGCCGGAAAGATTGACTGCGTGGTTATAGACAACGAGCCTGCCAAGGCCTTTGTGGCAGAAAATACCGGACTGAAGATTTTGGAAACCGAGTATGTCCTTGAAGATTATGCCGCCTCTGTTTCAAAGAGCAACGAGCCTCTGCTTCGTGCCATAAACAAGGCTTTAGAGGAGCTTATAGAAGACGGCACAGTTCAGGCAATTATCGATAAATACATCCCCGCATAAGCAATGGGGGGACGACCGGAGTAAAGGGGCGGGAAACTGCCCCTTTATTCATGTGAGGGAGGTATATATATGGAAGGACAAGTCAGCAAGGTTATGCAGGCGTGGCTGGATACAGCGCCGGACTGGATAATGCAGGCCCCCGACTGGCTTCAAAATGTTTTTTATGACTTCTTCAAGTGTTTTATCTATGACGACCGCTATATGATGTTTGTGCGGGGTCTTGGAAACACTTTAAAGCTTACGTTTTTTTCTCTTTTACTGGGCATCGCCCTAGGTGTTGTCATTGCCCTAATAAGGGTAAGCTGGGATAAGCGCGGCAGCGAAATGCGGTCGGGCTTGCCCAAATTTATTCTTAAATTCTTTAATATCCTTGCCAAAATATACCTTACAGTCATACGGGGCACTCCTGTGGTTGTGCAGCTTATGATAATTTTCTTTGTTATCATGGC
>JAAYFX010000015.1 GCA_012728025.1 Clostridiales bacterium | reverse complement strand
TAAAAAAGCCATGTAAAAATGACATAGGTTTTTAAAAATAGTCCGACTTGGGCCTGTTTGACTTCTTGACAGGGTCTTAAAATTTTGTTACCATAAACACTATAGTAGACGGCTTACCCCCCTACTGTACATCCATTTTAAGTAAAAGACGAAGTAGCCGACGAGTTGGGAACTGGCGGCTACTTCGTCTTTTGAGATAGCTAAAGACTTTTGACCATCACTATGACCGTGATAAAGCTAAGCAAATGGAAGAACAGAATTTGATTGGCCGATTCGAGTAAAATAGCTTCTTGTGTTTTCTTATCGTTATAAGGTAAAGTTGTAACACATAGCTTCGAAATATCCACAAAAAGTTAGACCAATATTTTAATTTAAGTATGCAAGGGGGCTCTCTGTCTATATTGAAGTGAGCCACTAAAAGCGGACAATGATAAAAACAACCTCCTATCGTAATTTCTATTCTACGATAGGAGGTTGTTTTTATGCTTAAAGAAATAGGAGCGCTAAACACACAACAGGGGGATTTTATGCCTTAAAGTCAAGGTACATAGCGAGTAGCCTTACCCTTACCTTCCTTGGATAAAAGACCCTTTTCAATCATCTGTTTAATAGGGTGCCCGGCACTTGTTTGGCTGATTTCAAGGAGGTTCTCCACATCCAGCCTAGTGATGCTTCCCTTTTATTGGAGCAGTAACATTAGCCTATGCTCATTCGGCTCTGGGTGCAATTCATCCGAAGTATCGCCCCCGGCGTTAAGGTTTGGCAGAATAATCTTAAATGTATTTTCAGTTGCCAAAATATTAGGTTCTTTTCCCGAGCCTTGGTATGAGGTCATTATTTTTTGCAGTCCGGTACCACAAGACTAAATCAGCTTCAGCCGGCAGAAAACATTTACGAGTTTGGGATTTCGGAAGACAGAATGTCCAAGCATAACATCCTCAAGGGAGATGCTGGCAACCTGCCCACCTACGGAGACGAATTCCATCCGGTCATCATATATCCTAATTAAAGTGCTTGTCATGTAAGAATAATCCCTATGAACAAGTGAATTAAGCAAGACCTCACGAATGGTAATCTCGGGGTAATCTCTGGCATCAACACGCAAGAGTTTTTCAAAGGTTGCACGAGTGCGATTGTGTAGGTCGACGTAAACGTACACTTGGTTTGTAGCAGTAGGGAGCCGAAAAACTCCCGCCTGTCTTTAAAAACTGTCTGTGTAGCCCCTTCAAAAGTGGCTATTTTAATTGTATGGGCACATTGGTCCGACAGCTTCATAAAACACGTCCCAACACAAATCTAACCATTCTAACCAATCTTGTCAATTAAAATGGTTAGAATCATGTTAAAAAATTGTTTATGTCTCATCTTGTCCGCCCGCCTCTTCCGGGCGGCTCTTTTTTCTGCATTTTTAGGCTTTTACGACCTGAATTCGTGCGTAGCTACCAGTCGGAAAAACGTGAAGCGCATGGCTTCCTTTTCTAATCGGCTGCAACTTTAAAAATCGTCGATTTTGACCGAATTAAGTTACAGTTTGATTACAGTTTCGGGTTTTAAAGAGTTTTTTCTTATAAAAGACTCCTTTTCCTATATTTTTCACTAAAATTCCTGTTTTCTCAAAATAAAATTTCCGTAACTTGCATAAAAGAAGATTAAACGACCTAAAAGACAAAACTTGGTTGTTTAAATATGCAAATGAGGTGTCATTATGGAAAAAACAGAGATTTTGAACAAGCTGGGGCAGATTACTGTTCCCCTCAGCGCTACATATGAATTCGACGGTGAAAAATTCACTAAAACCAGCGTACACAGAGGCAGCCTTCCGATGTACCTAATCATTGAAAAGCTTTTGCATAATAACGGTCTGCCTGCAGTGCTAAAGGAAGAATTCGAGCAAGCAGATGCAGCGTAGTAGAAAAAATACCATTACCGGATTTTGGTGCAATTAGCTGGGAAGGAGCTTTTATGAACAAAAGAGCAGTTATTTACGCACGGTACTCCTCTGACAAACAAACAGAATCGAGTATTGATGCACAGGTCAGAGCATGCAAAAAATATGCAGATGAGCACGGCTTGACAGTAGTTGAGATATATAAGGATGAGGCAATCAGTGGAAAAGGAAGTTCCGTTAATAAGAGAGCTGGCTATCAAAAGATGCTAAGGGATGTGAAGAAGAATAAGTTTGATATTGTTCTAATTCATAAATATGACCGGATGGCCCGCAGTGTTGTGGAGCATTTCACTTTTGCCGCAAAGCTAGAAGAAGAAAATGTTGAGCTTATAGCAGTTGCACAATCTGTTGGCGATGGTAAAGAGGCCAAGCTAATGAAAACACTTTATTTTGTGCTTTCAGAACATTACCTTGACAACCTTTCCGAGGAAGTAAAAAAGGGGCACAAAGAGAATGCGATTAAAGCTTTGCATAATGGAGGTGTGCCGCCTTTTGGATATGATGTGAAGGATAAGCGCTATGTAATCAATGAGCTGGAGGCCTCCTATGTCAGACGGATGTTCCAACTTGCAATCGAAGAAAAGGGCTATACAGAGCTCATCAAAGAGATGGCTGCCGCCGGAATAAAGGGAAAGCGTGGAGCAGAAATTAAATACCCTCAAATTAACGAAATCCTTAAAAACGAAAAATACACGGGGGTATATTTATATTGCCAGACCGAGGCGAAAGAAAGACATGATAGAAGAACCAAAGAAGGAGCAATTCGCATTGAAGATGCATTTCCTCCAATCATTGAAAAAGAGACCTTCCTCCTTGTTCGAGAGAAAATGAAAAAAAGGAGCAGAACCGGCCGGGCGGCTAAGCGGGAGTATCTTTGCTCCGGAAAGGTTTTTTGCTCCTGCGGAGCCCCGATGCATGCATCTACAACAACGAGAAAAGGTCATGAATACCCAATTTACTCTTGCTCAAACAGATGTGGAATAGGCAC
>JAAYFX010000001.1 GCA_012728025.1 Clostridiales bacterium | reverse complement strand
GTTCTTGGCAGCGCCGAGGAAAAAATGTACTCTATCAAATCCATTGAACGGGAAGTGGCTTCAAACTGGGATTTAAATTATATAATCAGCACCTTGTTTAATAAAAATGATTGGGAAGAAAAACATTCCCAAAGGGTTAGCCAGTTGTGTCTCAAAATCGGAATGGCTCTGGGGCTGTCGGAATCAGACGTGAACACCCTTTCCGAAGCCGGACGTCTTCATGACATTGGCAAGATTATATTGGAGCCAGAGCTTATGGCAAAGCAAAATGATTTAAGCCCTGCCGAAATAAACAAGCTTAGAAAACATCCGGTAGTGGGATACAGAATTCTCAATGCCTTTGACCATACTATGGAACTGGCCGAGGCGGTTTTAGCCCACCATGAAAAATGGGACGGCTCCGGCTATCCAAAGGGCCTAAGAGGGGGGCAGATACCACTGGCCGCCCGTGTCATAGCTGCGGCAGAGGCTTATGACCGTTTTTTCACCGCAGCGGAAGGAGAAGAAGCCGAAAAACAAGCAGTGGCTGCCAGTGAGATGAAGCGTCTTGCGGGAGTCCACTTTGACCCTGATGTTGTTTCTGCCCTTCTTCGTTCTCTGCGTGATGAAAAAGATAAGATATAGGGCTAGGGCTATAAATATATATAAACATTCAGCTTATGTTTTATAATGACAGCGGGTAAAACTTTATCTGCTGTCATTATTTTGTTTTATATTGTACTGGACAATAGACCTTCCGCAAAAGGGCAGGGTTTAAATCTAAGCTTAAAAGATTCGAGAAAAGTCACTGTCTCTATCCAGCAGAGCCTCAACGGTTTCATAGCCTAGCATATGCAAAAGCTCCAGCACATAGGGGTTGTCTACGGGAGTTTTTATTTCTGCTCCCTTGGCATAAAGGTTCACAGCATCACAGGCAACATTTTTATCTATGAGAGATTTCGGCCCGCCCACACAGCCGCCAACACAGCCCATACCCTCTATAAAGTTTGCCCGCAGGCCGCCTTCGTTCAAATCAGCAAGAAGCCTTTTGCAGGCAGGAACCCCATCGGCCTGCATTGCGCTGAGAGGAATCTTTCTGTCAGGCCGAAGCCTTTTCAGAGTTTCATGAACAGCCTCGCTGACTCCGGAGGCCCTTGCATATATACGTCCGGCTCCGGAGGAATGGTCCTTTTCGTCCTCCGGCATTTCTTTCGGTTCAATTTTTAAAAGCTCAAAAAGCTCTGCCGTCTCCTCAAAGGTCAAAACATAGTCAACAGCATCCGCAATGTCCTTTTCTCTGGCCTCGGCCTTTTTAGCCAGACAAGGCCCTATAAAAACGGTTTTTGCATCAGGCTGGATTTTCTTGATAGTTCTGCCGCAGGCCACCATAGGCGAAACCGAGGGCGGAACATGGGGAATAAGAGTCTTGTAAAATCTTTTTATCATGGCAAGCCACATGGGACAGCAGCAGCTTGTAAGGACAAAGTCCTCATCGCTTTGTATAAGTCTATCAAACTCCAAGGCTTCCTTTAAAGTGAGAATGTCTGCAAAAAGAGCCACCTCTATCATCCCGTAAAAACCCATGGATTTAAAGGCGCTTCGAAGCTTTCCGGAGCTTACCTCCTCGCTGAACTGACCGGAAAATGCAGGAGCTATCATGGCATAAACCGGCTCCTTTTTGCTTTTTAGAAGCTGCAAAACAGCAAGAGAATCCTTTCTTCCGGTGAGGGTCTGCTCCGAGCAGGCATCAAGACAGTCGCCGCAGCCGACACAGCTTCCCGTAATGATTACATTGCCGTTTTCATCCCGCTCTATGGCGTTGAAAAGGCAGGCAACCTCGCAGGAATGAGGGCCTTCATCACCACAATCGCATTTCTTCACCTTTATAACAGCAGGAGCGCCCTCGGGCTTTAAAAGCAACTGTGCAAGAGCCGTTTCCTCTTGTGTACAAAGCTCCCCAAGGCTTTCCTCAAGGCTATCGTTTATTAGAGCCTTTTTAAGCCTTCTGTTTAATTTTTCATAGTTATCCATGTAAAAACTCCGTAATTTAATATAATATCTTAATAAAATCAGCTATGGCATGATGCTGGGTGCTGCCAATTTCATTGTTCCCCCTTTTAGCTAAACAAAACAGCTAAATTCCCTGTCAAAAATCCAGCCCTAAATTGCGTCAAAATTTTATTGACTGTGGTGTTAACAAGTGCTATACTTAGCCTAATTTGCGAATCATTCGCAAATTGAAAGGAGAAAACACTATGCAGAGATATGAAACAAAACAAAGAAAGCGGCTTTTTTCCTTTTTTTCTGAGAATCCCGACAGGCAGTTTACAATTGAGGAGCTGACAAACAGCATAGACGATATAAGCCTAAGCGCCATCTACCGAAATGTGAACCGTATGCTTAGGGATGGAACCATAAAAAGATTTCAGGCAGAGGGACAGCGCAAGTTTTTATATCAGTATGTGGGCGGTGATTGCAGCAAACACCTTCACCTTAAATGCAATAGCTGCGGCCGCATCATCCATATAGAAGGCGAAAAGGCCAATGCCGTCGTGGACTCTGTTAGGGAGAGCTTTGATTTTGATATGGATAAAAAGGCTACAATGATAATCGGAGAATGTTCCCAGTGTAAATAATCCCCGAAAGGTAAGATGTATAAGGGGAGCCTTTAATCTTTGCATTCAGTTTAATAGGAGG
>JAAYFX010000209.1 GCA_012728025.1 Clostridiales bacterium | reverse complement strand
ATATAAAGGGGCTTTCCCAGTGGAATCTTCTTTTGCTTGAGTATCCGCCGGAGATGCGCAGCACCGTCTCCTGGAGTGACCTTATAAGTAATAACCGTGCCGAGCATATTCAGGTGGAAAATTTCCGTGCTCTTAAAACAAAAGGTGCTGGGTCAAGCACAAATTATCTGGTGAATGAGGAGCACGGGCTGAGTCACCTTTACTTTTTCAAGCGTGAATTAAACCATCTTGTTGGCTCTCCCGTTGAGGCGGCATGGAAATCTGTTTTGGACTTAGTGGAGGCTACTGAGGAAAACCCTGTGGTAATCGAGATTTTGAGAGGGCTTCGGGATGACCCTGAGGTTTTTAACCTAATATCGGATTACAAATACAATCCTCCGGAGATTACAAAAAGAGTTGTTATCCCCCTTGATTCCGAAGACCCCCTGTTGCCGCAAATTCGCAGCTATCTTGAAGCCGTAGGGACTGAAGCACAGAAGAAAAGTACACAAGATGACCTTTTAGACTACGCTGGGTATAATGACGGAGAAGAAGTCAATGTTTCCAGACGCAATGTTGCAACCAGTGTGGTGGCAGAACTATTGGGTGTGGGGCATCTTTCCGCCTATTCCCGCAGCGCTGTTATTCATGATGCTAATACAGGAGAACTCATTAGAGGTAATCTGATGGAAAGGGCTTTGGGCCATGAGATTGAAGACTTAATAGCCTCTGGGGATATAGCCGGAAAAAGTCATACACTGGGCCTGTTTGCCCCAAGCCCTGCCGGAGAGGACGGACAGACAGAGCCGGCCTATCTAAACGGTATGGATGCTGTTACAATGAAGTTTATGCTTCAGACCAATTCCCTGCAAATTCTGGATGCCCTTTGCGCCCAACAAGACCGGCATCTGGGAAACGCCTTTTATCAAACAGACGAGGAAGGCCGCCTTAGTGGAATACAGGCTATTGATAATGATGCCTCCTTTGGACTTAATACCGACATTACGATTTCTTACTCCGGCAGCGGAACAGGTTTTCGCACTATTGCAACCCGCTATGATGAGACTTCGGATAAAGTTTCCCTTAACCTATCGTATGTGGACTATGATTTAGCCCAAGCTATCATACAATTAAGCCCCTCTGTGGCAAGATTCTCCCTTATGGGATTGATTGAGGAAAGAGAAGTTGAAGCCTTTCTCAACCGCTTGTCACAGATTAAGGAGCTTCTTTCCGAAGCTCTAGGTAATTTTGAAAGTAAAAAGGCGGCAGACGAAGAGCTTGACCCCTCAAAAGGAGATGTAATCTTTCTCAAGGAATCCGAGCTTGACGAAAGCAATCTTGCTATGAAGGAAAAAATGTTTAGAGATATGACCATTTCCCATCTGACAGCATCTTTTTATATAAATAAAATAGGAAATCAGTTTATAAACTCACAAAAATCTATTTTTAACGCTGTTATGACAAATATAAATCAAGACCTTTGGGATGAGATTAAATCTAGCTATGGCATTGACAGCTCTAATTTCTCTCTTAAACATCGCTTAAAATACGCTCAATAAATCCTTTTACTCCCGTGGGGTAATCTGGCCATCCGTTTAACCCCTTAGCCAAACTGCTTAAGTTAACATAAAGTGAGGTGCTAAATGTATTACAAAACAATATACCCCTCCCCCATCGGCCCCCTTTGCCTTGCCTGTGACAAGACTTGTGAAAACCTTGTGGGACTTTGGATACAGGGTCAAAAATATCATGGCGGCTCTATCTCCGATAAAATGATTCAAAAGGATGATGTTGCCCTGTTCGATGCAATAAAAGCTTGGCTGGATAGATATTTTGCAGGAGAAAGCCCTGATGCTTCCAAGCTGCCCTTAGCTCTTTCAGGCAGTCCCTTTCGTCAGGAAGTTTTAAATATCCTTCGTGAAATTCCCTATGGTGAACTTATCAGCTATGGCGATATTGCTAAGAAGATGGCTGAAAAAATGGGAAGAAAAAGTATGTCAAGTCAGGCAGTAGGCGGAGCTGTGGGACATAATCCTATATCAATTATCATCCCCTGCCATCGGGTTATAGGCTCAACCGGCAGCCTTACGGGATATGCCTCGGGGCTTGAAACTAAGATAAAGCTGCTGGAGCTGGAAGGTGTTGATACCTCTAAATTTTCCCTTCCCAAGAAGGGAACCGCTCTCTAGGTCGGCAAAACCTTTATGTAAGCCTTGGGTTTTGCGGGCTAAAGGCTCAGAATGGCTAGACCATGCCGATATTAAAGCTGGTCATCAATATTTACGGGCATTTGGTCGAAAAGTTGAAAAATAAAAATTAGATAAAAAAATAGCTTTTAGCTATGTTTTAGAATAAAAAAAAGGTCCTGTAACCATTATGATTACAGGACCTTTGTTTGGTGGAGACGAGGAGGATCGAACTCCTGACCTTCTGAATGCCATTCAGACGCGCTCCCAGCTGCGCCACGCCCCCATATATATACCTTTATACCTTGAAAACGTGCCAAATCACCCTACTTAATCGACCTGTTTTACAAGGGACATTTGATATATTAGCAGATAAAGCGACTCTTGTCAACAGCATTTATGAAAAATAGCTCAGACTTGAAAACTGTTTGACATTTGCAATTTCCTAAAAAACTTAGCAAAACCGAAAACTTGACCATAATATTAATTCCATATTCAAGATTCTTCAATTTCAAGAATATCAGCTATGGGAATAATGGTTTTATCGCTCATGACAACAGTTCTTTCAAACTCATCAATCTTTTTGACTTCGCCGGTTGCCTTTACATATTTGCCGCCAAGTTTTTTCCCATCCGCTACAAAGTATGTGATACTAAACTTTTGCCGCTCATCCAAACCTTCCATAACCTTCTTAAGCTGCTCGTTTAGTTGAACTATGCTATCTTCACCCAGCTCAATTTTCTCACTTGTTAATCTGGCTGTCTCTTGGATTGCCGCCTCATAGCCTGACAGGGCGGCAAAGGGGGAAAATTGAGCAGCCCTGTTGCTTATGCTCATACGGGGTTTTTTTAGCCTGAAAGGATATGGTCTATCAATTATATCGCTGTAATCATCTTTGACTTTACTGGACATTCAGCTCACACTCCCCTCGTTTGCCATTACCTTCACAGTATATTACAAGGCTGATGGTATCTTCATAGGAGTTTTTCATGCCTTATGCCCACCAATCCGCTTATTTTGGTCTATGGTTGTGGCCCCCGCCTCAAGATTTATACCCTTCAGGATTGCGTTTTTCCCATACTTTTTTTTAATTGCCAAGCTTGTTTTCTGAATTTTTCTTTCTTTTTCAAGCTTTTCTTCTTCCTGCTTCTGCAGCTCATAATTCGTAAAAAAGCTAAGCTGCTCGGGCTTGCCGATTTGCTCTGCCGAAGCTTCGGAAATTACGTGGTTTGCAACAAGATTAAATCTTCTAATAAGAAGGCTTTCATCGACAATGCGGTCAAAAAGCTCCATCACAGCCTTTACAATCAGCTTTGTGGAAGATGTATAGCTATCAAGATTAATGCTGCCATGGGCCTGCTTGGGAATCGAGCGCCCATAGCCGTCGGTGGTGGTTTCTCCTTTATAAGACTGCCGCCTTTTTGCATCGCTAAGGTTTTCAATGTCGTAGCCCACGGTCAAAACCATCTGGTCGGTCAAAAGCTCCTGTTCCACAAGGTCTAAAACCAGCAGCTCTGCCATTTCCCGCACAACAAGTTTTGCCATCTCAAAGCTGTATGGAGTCTGCAAAACTTGACCAGAGCCAAGACTTTTTGAGTCCGGCTTATAGGCCTTTATGTCTGCTATTGTACATGGCTCCCAGCCCCAAGCATGGTCTATGAGCAACTCTGCGTTAATGCCAAAAAGCTTATACAGCAAGTCCTCGTTGTAAAAATCGGAAGGTCCTCCCACTGAGCATCTGGCTATATCACCCATGGTGTAAAGGCCGTTTTCTTCAAGCCTTTTTGCATAGCCCTTACCAACCCTCCAAAAATCGGTGAGAGGGCGATGTGACCATAAAATACGCCGGTAGCTCATCTCATCAAGCTGAGCGATTCTTACTCCATTTTCATCTTCGGGAATATGCTTTGCGCCAATGTCCATTGCAATCTTGGCAAGATAAAGATTCGTGCCTATCCCTGCCGTTGCTGTGATGCCTGTGGTTTTTAACACATCCAAAATCACCTTCATGGCAAATTCCCGCGGCGAAAGTTTGTGGCTGCCCAAATAATCCGTAACGTCCATGAACACTTCGTCTATGGAGTAAACATGAATATCCTCAGGGGCGACATACTTTAAATAAACCTTGTAGACCCGTGTGCTGTATTCTATATAACAGGCCATTCTCGGCTGGGCAACTATATAATCCAGCGCCAAGTCCGGAGAGGATTTAAGCTCAATATCATCATAGGATGAGCCGGCAAAGGCCCGCTCCGGCACCTTGCGAAGGCGCTCTGCATTAATTTCACGAACCTTTTGCACCACCTCAAAAAGCCTTGGTCTGCCAGAGATTCCATGAGATTTAAGGGATGGGGAGACGGCAAGGCAGATGGTCTTTTCCGTGCGGCTTTTATCCGCCACAACAAGGTTTGCGGATAAGGGGTCAAGTCCCCTTTCCACACATTCCACCGAAGCGTAGAAGGACTTTAAATCAATTGCAATATAAGTTCTTTTTTTCATGTACAGTCCACCCCGCTTTCTTAAAATTAGAAGTATACCCCACTACGGATATTATACCACAGGCACGAAGTGCCGTTGTGGTATATGACATTATACCTGTATGATATCCGATTAGCGGATATTATACCGCAGGCACGAAGTGCCGCTGTGGTATATGCCATTAAATCTGTATGATATCCGATTAGCGGATATTATACCACAGGCATGAAGTGCCGTTGTGGTATATGACATTATACCATGAGTGCAGACGAATGGTGTAATATGCCACCCCTCGGCGGTTTTGTACCTAGGACAAGAGCCTGTGAGGACAGAGGTATTTAAACAATATCCTTGCTATGGCTATTAGTAAATTTAAGTGTTATTTCTTTGCTTGCAATTTCAATCAAACCCTCATCCTTCATTCGCTTCAACTCTCGAAAAAGTGAGGGACGCTGGACGCCAAAATAATCGGCAAGCTGCTTTTTTGTTACGGGCAGCAGGACTGTGCTGGATTTTTGCCGCTCGGAAAGGGCCAGCAGATAGTCCATCAGGTTTTCCCGCAAGGTCTTTTGCGTATACATTGCAATTTTTCGGTTCATCCCCTGAGCATTCAACGAGAGAGACTGCACAAAGGGCATCACAAACCCATGGCATTTTAATAACTCCTTGACACCGGCTTTTGATATATGTAAAAGAACACTGTCTGCCGTACAGTAAATGCTCATTGGATAATGAGTCTGGCTGCCAAACAGCAGATTTGCTCCGATAATGCTTCCTTCTCCAAATTCAAATACAACAGTTTCAGAACCATTTGCAGCTAATGAATATGCTACCAATTTGCCCGAGCAAATCACAGCCATGTCATGGCACTGGGCACCTTGCTCATAAACTGTTGCACCTTTATGGTAATTGCGTTTATAAATTTGATTATCCTTTATCAAACCCTCCAACATCTCGGAATCCGTATTACAAAAAAGGGCTAGGTTTTTCAGCAGCTTTATCATCTTCTATCCTCCATGTCTCAATTATACAAAAAAGAAACCTATGTGTCTATCAGTTTGTATGCTGTTGATATTATAATGTTTATATCATTATAAGGGAGGCTATTAAAATGATAGAACAGATTTTCCAAATCCCAAAGGGAAATCAGCATATTTTTGAGAACATAGTCGACGATAAAACCTTGGAAATTATAGTTGTGAAAGCCATATCCCCGAGTAAGCAAATAGGGCGGAGGGAGTAGTTATGGATATTTTTACACCGGCAATATGGATTGCTACCTTGATTTTTCTTGCAATTTCTTTTAAGAAAAACAAGACAAAAACAAAGCAGGCCCTTAAAATGGCATTTGGAATGGGGAAAGGAATGCTTGCAAGCATACTATCCATAATCTTTGCAATCGGATTGATTCTAACAATTATGCCTCCTATGGAAATAGCCGATTTTGTTGGCCGTCAGTCTGCTCTTCTTGCAACAATTGTGGCAGCTCTATTTGGAACAATCACATTGGTGCCTGCCTTTATTGCATTTCCCCTTGTAGGGACTTTGGTTGACGCAGGGGTCAGCGTGGTTCCGGCAGTTGCCTTCCTAACAACCTTAACAATGGTGGGTGTTGTAACATTCCCATTGGAGAAAAAGGAGTTTGGAGCAAAGTTTACAGCGGTTCGCAACGGTTTTAGTTTTCTATTTGCAATTATTATTGCACTTGTGATGGGGGTGATAATATGACTGCTTTAAAAAAGGTAAAGGAAAACTTATTCCTAGTTATTGTTGCTCTTGCATATATTGCCATGTTTATCATAAATCCGGTAATGGGAACAGAATCAATAAAAAACAGCGGCTATTATATCAAGGAAATGCTTTTTATTATGCCGGTTATATTTGTTCTGACGGCACTTCTGGATATGTGGATTCCAAAGGAAAAAATCATGCGGTATTTGGGTAAAGACGCTGGATTTAAAGGGGTTTTCCTTTCTTTTGTTGTTGGCAGTGTTTCGGCAGGGCCAATTTATGCAGCATTTCCAATGTGCCTTATGCTTCGCAAGAAGGGAGCTTCTATACGCAATATCATAATTATTTTAAGCTCATGGGCTGTGATTAAGGTTCCAATGCTGCTTAATGAAGCAAAGTTTTTAGGTCCTAAGTTTATGGCTATCCGCTGGGTATTAACCGTACTTGCCATACTTATCTTTTCGTGGATTTCCGCAAAGATAATAAAAGATGAGGACTTACCGGTAGAGTCACCTGCAAAGGCGGGCCTTCATATTAATCGAGATGCTTGTATGGGTTGTACCATATGTGCAAAAGCTTATCCTGAACTATTTGAAATGCAAGGAAAAAAGTCTGTTGTTAAAGCCTATGATAAACAAAATCTCAATCTTGAAAACCTCCAAAGGGTTATAGGTGATTGTCCGGTTCATGCAATTGAATATTCCGAGGAATAAAGGTAAGGGACTGCATCATGTGTTATGGTGCAGTCCCTTAGCTCTTTGTATAATATGAACTGGAAAGGGAGAAGCGGCGTTAGCAGCTTCCACAATCAAATACCATTGGTAAAGGACGTTTACCCCCTTTGCAGCAGTTTAATAACCTCATCCGTTTTAAGCACTTTACCATAGGAAACCACTTTGCCGTTCACCATCAGTGCAGGTGTTGTCATTACACCATAGGCCGCAATCCGCCCGAAGTCCGTCACATGGTCGATAGTTGTATCCATGCCAAGCTGTGTAAGAGCGGCTTTCGTGTTGGCCTCCAATTCATTGCACTTTTTGCAGCCGGAGCCAAGAACCTTTACCATCGCTCCTTCATTTTGTGTGCCTTTGGCTTGTGCCGCACTTTCAGCGTTTGCATCACAGCGGCCGCCGCAATCACAGTCGGTGGCGGCTGACTTTTTCTTTTTAAACAATACCATCATTATAGCCTCCTAAAACAAAAATTGAAATGCATTGAACAGATAACCCACTATAATAATACCCGTTGTGCAAATGACAATAAACAGCGCCAGCAGTCTGGGCTTAACCGCCTTGCGAAGCATAATCATGGAAGGCAGGGATAAGGTTGTAACCCCCATCATAAATGCAAGAATTGCACCAAGCTGTGCACCTTTTGCGTAAAGGGCCTCGGCCACAGGGATGGTTCCAAAGATGTCGGCGTACATAGGCACTCCTACCAGTGTTGCCAAAATAACTGAGAAGGGGTTATTGCTGCCAAGCACTGTTTCAATCCAGCTTTCGGGAATCCAGTTATGGATGCCAGCACCAATGCCCACACCAATCAGAATATAGGGAAACACTTTTTTGAGGGTGTCCCGCATTTGTTCCCAAGCGTATTGCAAACGGTCTTTTTGTGTTAAATCAACAGCTTCAATATCCACGCTCTGGGCAGAGGTGATGTATTCCTCTACATACTTTTCCATGTGCAGTTTTTCAATAAGGCTGCCGCCGACTACGGCAATCAAAAGGCCCACAAACACATAAGCAATCGCTATGGGCGCTCCGAATATGCTCATAAGCAACACCAGTGAACCAAGGTCTACCATAGGCGAGGATATGAGAAAGGAAAAGGTTACGCCCAAAGGCAGGCCCGCACTGGTAAAGCCTATGAACAAAGGAATAGATGAGCAGGAACAAAAGGGCGTCACCGTACCCAGAAGTGCCGCCACACAGTTTGCGCCGATGCCACGAAAGCGTCCCAATATCTTTTTGCTTCTCTCAGGCGGAAAATAGCTTTGGATGTAAGATATGCCGAATATCAGAATACAGAGCAACGCCACAATTTTAATTACATCATAGATGAAAAAATGAATACTGCCGCCAAGTCTTGATGTAATATCCAGCCCAAAGCCTGTAAGCAGGTTTCCAATTAAATCATTCAGCCACTTCATCCCAAGGATTTGATTTTGAAGAAAGTCCCATACTATACGCATAAGGCTTCACCTGCACTTTCACAGACAAGGTTTACGGTCGTAAGCTTTGACAAAAGGGCCTGCGCCCCCTGTGCCCCCTCATCAGAAATGGAATAGTATGTCCACTTTCCCTCTTTTCGTCCTGTGACAATGCCGCTTTCACAGAGGATTTTCATGTGATGGGAAAGGGTGGGTTGGCTGATTTTTAAACTTTCTAACAATACGCAAGCGCATTTTTCACCGGATTGTAAAAGCTCGAGAACTTGTAACCGATTTTCATCGCAAAACGCCTTGAATACCTTTGCGTTATTTATATGACGATTTTCCAACAGACTCACCTCACATTGATAAATTTCAATCTGTTTTTAGTATATGCGCCATATTGAAGAATGTCAATATATAAACGAGAAATAAATCTTCCCATCGATAAGCTCTGTCATTTTTTTGTGCCGTCTTTCCCTCATTAAAAAATAAAGAAGTCATAAATTGGCTAATAAACCCCCATGGGCAGTCTAAAAGACCTTGCATAATTAGAAACTCCCTTTTGCCGCCTGAGTTGCCCGCAGAGTGTATAATATATAAAAAGGGCAGGCTGCATAAAACGCAGCCCGCCTGTTGTGAACAGCAGCTTTGATTGGAAAGGAGAACGACATGACAAAGCTCTCGCAGCTTATTAAGTTAAATCAATGGCTTCTTTGTGATATGCCCCAGTATGAGGATGAAGCGAAAACATATTCTCAAACAGAGGAGGAGCAATGGAGGCTGTTCCGCTCTTTAAGCAATATGCGTGAACCTGCCCCTATCAGCGGCGAGTTTATAAAATTGCAGGATAGCTTTTTACAAGAAAAAATCTCGGATAGGGGAATCATAAAGCTTTCGGCCTTGCCCCCCATGCGAGAGGAGTTGTACTTATGGCAGGGAGACATCACAACTCTTCAAGTGGATGCCATAGTAAACGCCGCTAACAGCGAGCTGACCGGCTGCTACATCCCCTTACACGGCTGCATCGATAATGTAATTCATACTTTTGCAGGGGTTGCCCTGCGTCTGGAATGTGCCGAAATCATGGAAAAACAAGGCTTTCCCGAGCCGACAGGAAAGGCAAAGATTACAAAAGCCTATAACCTGCCCTGCAAACACATCCTCCACACCGTAGGCCCCATTATATCCGACAGACTAACTCAGGAGGATTGTGAAAAGCTCGCCTCCTGCTACCGCTCCTGTTTGGAGTTGGCAGATAGAAAGGGGCTTTGCTCCCTTGCCTTTTGCTGTATCAGCACAGGTGAGTTTCACTTTCCGAACCAAGAGGCAGCAGAAATTGCGGTTAAGACAGTGGAAGATTATAAGATAGAAACCGGCAGTTCGATTAAGGTCATATTCAATGTGTTCAAGGATGAAGATTATTTTATTTACCAAAGGCTTTTAAAAATAAAATAGAGCCAAGAACAAAGCCTATTAAAATCAAAGACACAAATCAATTGGATTTTCAGCGCTTACGCCGCTATAATAAGCTGATTTGCAGATTAAAACAGGAGTCTTTTCGCCAATCACTCATTCCGGATAATCCAATTCGGGGATGGCGCCTCCCGCAATTGCCCAAAGATATAAGCTGGCCACTGACCCATAAGGAGAATATCTTCGTGCATATTTTGTAAATTGCTCTTTATCCAGCTTGCGATGACGATAAAGCATTTGCATTCCCCGACGAATAGCAAAATCGCCATAGCTTACAACATCGGGACGCTGCATACAAAAAATCAGTAGCATTTCAGCAGTCCATACTCCTATGCCATTAAGGGAGGATAAACTAGCTATGACATCTTTGTCCGACATATCCCAAAGGGCCTCAATATTAAATTCACCGGATTGTACCTTCTGTGCAAATCCCAGAATATAATCCGCCTTCCTAAAGCTAATTCCGCAGCTTTGCAGTTCTTCCCGAGAGCAAAGACAAATGGTATCCGCACTAACCTTACCCAGCAACCCCTGCATCCGACCCCAAATCGTTGCTTGTGCAGCCATGGAAATCTGCTGGCCAACGATGTGGTGCACGACTCCGGAAAACAAATCGTCCTCGGTCTTGCGTTGGATTGGGCCAATCTGGTCGATGGCAGCCCCCAGCCGCTTGTCTTTCTTTTTCAGATGCTCGATTGCATCCAAGCCATATTCAAAATACAGGGCTATTACCTTCTTTCTTCTTTCATCAATTTATTATATAATGGGTATATGAAAATGTAAAGATGGAGGGTAAAACATAAGCAACATTTTTAAGGGGCTTTCCTTTGTTCGGATGCGAAGTATGGAAGAACTTGTGAAAGGGGCAAAAAGTTTTTATATTGTGACCTTGTCACAGTAATTTGCATTTTTTTGGGGTATGATACATACATAAAGTGAGTGAGCTTAATAAAACATCAAAGGAGCTGTTAGTATGGCTGTTTTAACAATTACAAAGGAAAACTTTGAAAAAGAAGTAAAAAACTCCGATGTCCCCGTACTCGTGGACTTTTGGGCCTCATGGTGCGGTCCTTGCAGGATGATAGGGCCGGTTATTGAGGAAATAGCAAACGAAGTTACCGACAAAAAGGTCGGAAAGATAAATGTTGACGAGCAGCCGGAGCTGGCGCAAACCTTTGGGGTTATGAGCATTCCCACCATCATGGTTTTCAACAAGGGTGAAGTTTCGGAAAAGGTCGTCGGCGTTCAGCCAAAGCAGGTTTTGCTTGATATGCTTAATAAATAGCCTGTTTTAAGGATGATTTCTGGTAGTCCTTCCATATATAATCTCTCCTCTTTTCCTTCCCTGCACAAGGGGTGCGGACTGATTTTTCAGCCCGCACCCTTCCTCATTTTTAATGGAAATGCCGCCTCTAAGGGGCAGGAGGAATCAAATCTTTTGGTGTTGTCATAAATTGTTTATTGTAAAGTAAAAAGTTTTTAGCCATGGCAAGGCCCAGATAAAAAAGAAAAAAGGTTGGGGATTAGGCTTAATCCTCAACCTTTTTTGTGGTCTTATGTATAATAATAACTAGCCCGCAATTTCCCGAAGTCTTTCTCTATCCAGAACTTTTACCCCCCCACGGGAGACTTCCACAAGGCCCTCCTGAGAAAAATATTTAAGCATACGGGAGACAACCTCCCGAGCCGATACCATATATTTTGCAATCTGTTCTTGGGTGAGATAAATTGTGTCACCTCCGACCTTTTCTATTTCAGCCAAAAGAAAAACTGCAAGACGTCGGTCAAAGCTCATAAAAAGAATTTGCTGCATTGCCCACATAACCTCGGAAAACCTTTCGCTGGTGAGCTTTAAAACATAGTTTTCAATAAAAACATTTTTTGCCGTAAGCTCGGTGAGTGCTGCGGCATTTATAATGCAAACCTCGCTTTTTTCCTCTGCGTCCACAAAAACATCGAAGGTTATGGTTTCCATTACGCAGGAGGCGGCCAACATACAAACATCACCGGGATAAAGCCTATACAGGGTAATTTCCTTGCCCTCGTCTGATAGAATATAGGTGCGCAGAACACCGGATTTGACAAAGACGGCACCGGTGCATTTGCCGGTATTGCCGTGGATATTTTCACCCTTGCCATATTCCGTAAGGGAGGATTGGTGTAAAACCAAATCCCTTTCCTTCTCGCTAAGCTTATCCCAAATGGGAAAGCTGTTACTGAAAAACTCGTAACATTCCTTATTCATAAGCCTTATCCTCGTTTCAAATCTGTATTCTTATGGACAGAAGGCTAAAATCGCCTGCCGGCACCGCCGCCGCCAAAGCTGCCGCCGCCCCCTCGTGAGCCGCCGCCCCCTCCTCTGCGCCCATTGGAGGATGTTATCATGAAAAGGTAAAGAAAGGCGAGGACACGATTTTTCTTATAAGGAATCTTGATGCCAAAGGGCATAAGAATTAGCCTTAAAACAGCCATTACGATACTGTATAAAATAGAAAGTACTATAATCGCAAAAACCAGCAGAAAGACTATTATAATAACAATATAAGGCCAGTCATTCTCCTTCGTTTCGGAATGGTTTCCCTGACCTGCGGCAGAATACCCCTCCAGCGGGTCAAGGCCATATTCCTCCCGAACCACTGATAACACAGCTTTATAAAGCTCGTATGTTCCAATGTCAAAGTTATTTTCAGCGTAATAGGGAATGGCATAGTTATCTATAAGCCTGCCGGCTTTGGCGTCGTTTATGGCCCCTTCAAGGCCATAGCCAACCTCCAGCCTTATTTCTCTGTCACCGGTGGAAAGCAATAGCAAAACACCGTTGTTATCTTTTTTTGAGCCTATGCCCCAAGAGCGGCCCACCTCCAAACCGAAATCTTCCATGCTCATACCGTCAAGGCTTTCCACAGTAAGAACAACAATCTGCGCCCCCGTTTCCCGTGCAAGAGATACGGATGCGTCTATGATGCCATCCTTGGTGTCCCGACTTAAGACACCTGCATAGTCGTTAACATAAAATTCGTTGGTGGGATTTGGAACATTGGCAGCATAAACAGGTGCCGCCAGAAGAAAAACCGCTAAAAGAAAGGCCGCCGCCCGCTTCATCCGAAGTCCACCTCAACAGAATTTTCGGCACCTTGCTGGGCTTCAAAATATTCGGCCTGTTCAAAGCCAAACATTCCTGCCAAAAGATTTGTGGGGAAGCGCTTTATTTTGAGATTATAACTGTTTACAACCTCATTGTAGTCACGACGGGCCGTTGTAATGCGGTTTTCTGTACCTGCAAGCTCATCCATAAGATTTGTGAAGGTTTCGTTGGATTTTAGGTCAGGGTAGTTTTCAACACTGACCACAAGGGCATTTAAGGCGCTGGTAAGCTGCTCGTCCGCTTCAGACATTTCCCCAAGAGTGCCTGCCCCTGCCATGGCGGCTCTTGCAGAGCTTATTTGCTCGATTATTTCTGTCTCATGGCCCATAAATTCCTTTACGGTTGTGACAAGGTTTGGTATAAGGTCCATACGTCTTTGATACTGAGAGTCAAGGTTTGCCGTTTCTTTGCTCACAGCCTCAGATGAGGAGACAAGGCCGTTATACTGGGAAATGAGCACAACAGCCAGCAAAAGGACAATGGCTAAAATTATTATCCAAGCTTTTTTCATAATAGATTTTACTCCTTAAGGATTTAGATTTTTAAATAATGTGACGGTATGAGGATTAAAATACAGCTAAGCCTTATTCCTATATTTTAACACCAACAGCAAGGAAGGTCAATACGCCTTAAAATTGAAGCAAATATAACGAAAAGTGTATTCTTGTTACTTATTTATCAAACTGTCTCGGGGAGCTCATTGACAGTAAAATAACAGATGATATATAATATTTGCATCCGTGAGCATACGGTGAATGGGATGATGAGCAGCTGCTTTTTAGCCCGTCTCGATGTTGGCGGAAAAGAGAGAATTATTGTTATTTGGGAGGAAAAGAAATGTTCACGTTTGCAGAAGGAACAAGCACAATCAGCGCCATTTTAGTCTGGCTTTTAGTATTTGCAGGTCTGTTTTCCTTTAACGAAGTTGCCCGCCGCTTCAAATGGGCAGGCTTTGCATCCTTTGTTGTGCTTCCTATCGTTTTAACCGTCATCTGGTTTACAGCCATGAAAGACACCACCTATACAGACTGGTTTCATCTAGCCAAGGTATATTCATCCACCGCCGGCTGTATCGGCTTTTGGTGCATCCGCTATGTCCATGGCACCAACAAGAAAACAGGACAGCCTTGGAGGCTTTCTGAAAAGAAATGGGCTCTTTGCTTTCCCCCGCTTATACTTGCCATAAACATAATCGAAGCCTGCATAAGAGACTTCGAAGTTGGCACTATATACAACCTTGCGGCGGGACTTGACCAGCTTGTTGTAGAGTCTGACGCCACATTTTATATGTTTGGCGGTCCTTGGAACACAATGAACGGCATTGCCGGCATCCTTAACATAATAACCATCACCGGCTGGTTCGGCATTACCATCCGCAAGGTTACGAAAAAAGACGGAAGCCGTGATATGCTCTGGCCTGATATGCTTTGGTTTTGGATTATAGCATACGATGTCTGGAACTTTGCCTATACATACAACTGCCTGCCCCACCACGCATGGTATTGCGGCTTTGCCCTACTCCTTGCTCCCACACTTTGTGCCTTCACCGTTGGCCGTGGCGCATGGCTCCAGCACAGGGCACAGACTCTTGCCATCTGGTGTATGTTCGCCCAGACCTTCCCAAAATTTCAGGATGCCAGCGCTTTTCGGGTGGACTCTGTTTATAACCCCACAGTATACACCATCATAAGCGCCGCCGCCCTTGCCATTAACGCCGCTGTTCTCGTATACATGATAGTCCATGTTGTTAAGACAAAGCGCAACCCCTATATGGGTGAGCTTTATGTCGATAACAAGCAGTATCAGGCAATAAAGGCTCTCGCAGAATAAGGTTTTATAAGCTAAAAGATAAAAACGCTTTAGTTCGCCTAAGGGGATACCTGTAATCCCCTTAGGCGTATTTTATATCATGAGCCAACCTTGGTGTTTTACACAAAATCAAAGGTTGGCACTTGCACATATACGACATTTCTTCCATAAATCTTTACATAGTGGAAAGGATATGATAAAATTTGTTAATCAAGTATACATGGAGGCAAATTCCTATGCGGGACCGAAAAAAGCATATTATTCTGGAATCCTTCAATTCCCTTTTATCCCAATATCCCTTCGACAGGATAACTGTCGAAATGATAGCCAATAAAAGCGGCATATCCAAGGCCACCTTCTATCGCTACTTTATGGATAAATATGACGTTATGAATTTCAGCTACAAACGTCTGGTGGAGGGGCTTTTCACCCACGAAACCTGTCATTCATGGAAGGATTTATTTTATCATCTTGCATATGAGTCCAAGAAAGATGCGATTCGTGTGGGCAGGGCATACTCCTCACAGGGGGAAAACTCATATCCAAACTTTCTGTTTGATTATTCATACAAAAAGGTTGAGGAGGTCACCATCCGCTGCCGTGGCACAGGGCTAACATCGGAGGAAGAGGTCGGGCTTACCATTTTCTGTCATGGAACCGTGGGGGTTACCCATTTTTGGGTCTGCGGAAAGCTTAACACCACGGCCGAGGAGCTGGCCCAGCAGCTTTATAACGCCATGCCGGAAACCCTGCGTGATTTATGGTAAAGAAAACTTAGAAAAAAATCCGTCGGTGATATTTTATCACCGACGGATTTTTTATTTCACAGTAAGGCGCTTTATTTCGCCGCAATTTGAAGGATGTCACCCATGGCCTTTTCATCAATAGATACAAAGGTGCCAAAGGGAAAGCCCCGCAGTTTTCTGTGAGCAACCAAATCATCTATGCTGTCTTTGGGTATCTCAAGTTCGGAAAAGCTTGTTGGCATACCAATGGATTTTAGGAAGAGGCGGAAGTGTTCTATGCCCTCTGCCGCTGTTTTTTCAGGGCTTTCAAAGTTCATTTCACAGCCCCAGACCCTAACTGCAAACTGGGCAAATCTCATGACATTCTTATCCATAACATATTCCATCCAAGCGGGCATAACTACGGCAAGGCCCGCTCCATGGGCACAGTCGAAAAGGGCAGAGAGTTCATGCTCAATCTGGTGGCTTGCCCAGTCCTGCTCACGACCAACACCAAGGCTGTTGTTATGGGCAATTGTTCCCGCCCACATTATATCAGCTCTGGCGGCAAGGTCGTTGGGGTTTTTCATAAGCCTGCGTGAGGCATCTATAATAGTTTTTAAAACGGCCTCGCAAAGCCTGTCCGTTATACCCACATCCTTTGTATGGGTGAAATAGCGCTCGCAGATATGGGCTGTCATATCAGTTATGCCGCAGGCGGTTTGATATGGAGGCAGACTGCATGAAAAGACTGGGTTTAAAATTGAAAACTTAGGGCGCATCAGGTCATTTTTCTGACTGCCCCATTTAAGATTACCATCCTCATGGGTGATAACGGCATTGGGAGAGCCTTCGCTTCCGGCGGCGGGAATGGTGAGAACGGTGCCAAGGGGAAGAGCGGCCACAGCCCTTGCCTTATCGCTGAAAAAGTCCCAAAAATCCCCCTCATAGCAGGCGCCGAGAGCTATGGACTTGGCAGAATCTATAACGCTGCCCCCGCCAACGGCAAGGATAAAGTCCAGCTTTTCTTTTTTGCAAAGCTCCACACCTTCATAGACAAGGCCGCTTCTGGGATTTGGCAAAACTCCCGCAAGCTCTATGAAGTAAAGCCCTGCCTCATTTAGACTTGCGCAGACAGCCTCATAAACACCGTT
>JAAYFX010000208.1 GCA_012728025.1 Clostridiales bacterium | reverse complement strand
TGGAGTAAAATCCATGCCGGTTTCTTTTTTTATCATCTTCATAAGCTGATTTTTGAATAATTGAGATGCTGGAAAAATTGAATAATTGACGGCTAGCCTGCTATGTGATAAGATTTCGGTAGAAAAGCCTAAATTTGGGATATCTTTTGCTTAGCGGCCGAAAAATCCCGCATTCCACAGAAATTTTTTCTTTTTTCATTAAATAAATTAAATTGACGGAACTTATAAAAAACTATTTTATATGCTAAAGTTTTATTATATACAGCGGCCATAGCCGCATATTAAGACCTTGATAAGGAGGCCAACTATTATGAAAGTCCGCAAATCCGGTGAAGACTATCTTGAAGCCATGTTAATTCTTAAGGAAAGATTTGGCTATATCCGTTCTGTTGATATTGCGGAAGAGCTTGGGGTTAAAAAGCCCAGCGTAACCTATGCGACAAAGAGACTAAAGGAAAGCGGACATATTACTATGGATGAGGATAATCTCATCACCCTTACAGAGGCAGGAATGGCTATTGCCACAAGCATATACGAAAGGCATAAGCTACTCACACAGTTGTTTATTAATTTGGGAGTTGATGAGCAAGTTGCTCGTGAGGATGCCTGCAAAATTGAGCATGATTTAAGCAAGGAGACCTTTGAGGCCATTCGCAGGTATTTTGAAAGCCTTGGCAATAAATAGCTGCAAACAGCAGTTTTGATTGGCTGCAAAATAAACTTAATTATAGGCAAACCAATGCGCCCCGAGGGGCGCATTTTTAATGTAATTTCCTGCCTAATGTAAGTCGAAATTTATGATGAGTATATAGTATTTTAGCTTATAAAGAGCCGAGAAAACCATTAATTAATCTTCTTATCCATATATAGGATGTTTGCAACAGCCAGCATGGCCCTTGCTTTGATAAGACCCTTGCTTTTGCGGGATTTACTTTTGGTTTTTTTCGTTTTGAGCATACTCAAAGCTCTCATTATGCAGGCTCACAAGCCTTTGCTTTGCAGCTGCGTGGTCGATAATAGAGAAAACCGTTGTCTCCAGCTCCTTGCCTTTTGTGTAATCGGCTTTCAAAGCGAAATCCGCCCTGCCGTCTAAAATAAGGTTGGCGGCAGAGCCTCTGTCTCCGGAATAAACGGCAATGGAATGACCGCCGTTTGAACGCACAAGCTTCATACATGGAACATCCGTCAGTCCATCGCCAAGATATATCATATTGCGGAAGGGTACCCTGCGTTCGGCTTCCGGCATGGATTCATTAAGAGGGTTATTTTCCGTAACATCTAAAATGCCCTTGTTTATACGAAATAAAAACTGGGTCTTGCTAGTGTAGTTAACGGCCATGGCAGGCCAGTAAGGCTCACCGTTTGAGTCATAGCAAAACTCCGCCGCATAAATTTTTTTAAACTCTCCGGATATAGGAGTACCCTCAATAATTTCTTTAAGCCCCGAGGAAATAATATAATGCTCAGCTTGAAAACCTCGTTTTTCCGCATAGGCGTTGATGCGTCGAAACCAGCTTTTTACACCGTCGAAAAGAACCACATCGCTACCCAGAGCCATTAAAGTGTCTCGGGTAAAAAGCATTTTCCCCTTTGCCTGCTGACACATTACAAGCATATAAGCAAGGATTTGGTCCATGTTGTTTTCTTCCATGGTAAGGTTACATTTTTCCCAAAAATCCGCAGGCTCCATTTTAATGCCGGGTATGAAACCGTATTCCTGCATATCCTTGGGGGATAGGGTTCTGTCAAAATCGTACATCAAGGCGAAAACGGGTGCTTTTTCCACATTCTTTACCTCCGTCTATGTATTAGCATAAGCTTTAAAAAACTGAGGGGACGTCGTCTTTTTTCGGCTCAAGGTGATAACTTATCCCCTCAGCAGTTTTTTTCTCTCTTTATAATCTGGCATAACCGATTCAATAAGGTCGTAAAACTGACTGCCGTGGTTTTTGTGAACAAGATGGGCAAGCTCGTGGACAACAACATAATCTATGGCTTTATCTGGATATTGCATTAAACGCCATGAAAAACAAAGACGATTTTTGGCACTGCAGCTTCCAAAACGGGTTTTGGCTCCGGTTATGCTTATTCCGGCAGGAGAAAGCCCCATAATGTCTCCAAAATATGCCACCTTGGAAGGAATTTGCTCTTTAGCCAAACTTATATATTTATCTTTTTCCTCCGGTGAAGGCTCCGGTTTGGCAGGGGGCTTAAGGCGCATTTTTTCAAGATGTTCCTCTATCCACTTATCCTGACGAGCCAAAAAACTATCTATTTCCTCTTGGGGGCAGTTTTCCGGCGCACGTACATATATTTTAAGGTCCTGTTTTATCTCCACCGCCAGTGTTCGCCGCTGTGAACGAAGGAGAGTATATTTATAGCTCATAAAAACTTATCACTTTCTTTTCAATTATATTTATTATATACTAAATAACAATAACTGTCATAAAGAACTTTCTTTTATGAAATTTTAATTATGTATAAATTTTTTTTGTTATTATTGGTAAAGACACCGTTGACCCAAAATTTTCTATGTGTTATATTAAATATTGAGTGAAAAGTACCAGTTTCGTCATTCTTTGCACCAATGATATAAGTGTTATGGAAAAACCTTGCCCGACTAGGCATATAAAATTTGCCATAATTTCGGGCGTACTCCTGTATAAATTTTGGCGCAGTGCGCAAAGTGGAGGATAATATGAAGAAGCTACATAGAATTAACGTAACTATAATTTGGGTTTGCACAATTTGTCTATCGGTTTTTTCCCTGTCGAAAGGAGCGAACACAGAGGCATATATTAAGGTCGGCTCTATGATTGTTGCCTCAATTATCGCAACTGGATTTTTTGTTTCGAAAGCAAATGATATTATTAAAGGAAGCGGAATAACCAGTATAATTGGGGTTTTCACCCTTGTGGCATCCTTTGCCGCCGGCGGCAGCGATATTACCTTCGCCGTTTCATACGCCGCTTTGGGTATGACACTTATCTACTTTAACAAACAGATTATCCTTGCTTATTTATGTATATATTTGCCGTTTTGCGTTGTTGCTATTATAATTGACCCGAAATACATACTAGGAGCCAATGCCACAACAGTTTTAGCCATTGAAAATGTTTTTATCTATGCAATTGTCGGTGTTCTGATGATTATAACCACCGACCGAGGAGGAAAACTTATAGAGTCCTCCGAGGAACTTTTTCAAAGAATATGCAAAAACAATGACGAGACAAAGGATGTTGTTACAGAGCTTACATCATCCATGACAGAAAGCTCCCACAATATTGGCAGTCTGGCCGATAAAATCAGCAATATAAGCGATGTTACATCCCAGATGGAAGGCTCTACAAATGAGCTAAATTCCTTTGCCGGCTCCTTGGATAACCTTGTGAAAGACACATTGCAGGCCCTATCTCAAAACGTTGAGCTTAATAAAGAACTTGAGGAGCGCTTTAGCGAAGTGGCCCTTGCAATAGAAGCAGGAAATGATGGGGCAAACGAAGTAAAAGCTATACTTGACATCATGTTCGACACCGTTTTATCCTCCAGTCGGGCAACGGAGGAACTTTTGTCTAAGATTGAAAACGTTGACATGATTTTAAACGATATAAATAAAATAGCATGGAAAACAAATCTTTTATCCATAAACGCTTCGATAGAGGCGGCCAAAGCCGGCGAGCATGGCAAGGGCTTTGCTGTTGTTGCAAACGAGATAGGAAGTTTGGCCAAGGAAAGCAGCGAATCCTCAAAGGGGATACAGGACATTTTGACAGAGCTTTCCCAGCGTGTGGATGATGTTGCCAAGAAAACAGCGGCCGGCACAAAATCTGCCATTGAAGGCAGGGAGAGTGTGGAAAACCTCCTTGAAGCCCTGCAAAAGGTGAAGGATACAAATGACAGGGTTGCCCAAGTGGTTTCGGAAGAAACCCGCACAAATGACGAGGTCAGCTCGAAGTTTGAAGCGGTTTCCGAGGATATGTCAGACCTTATAAGCAATGTTTATATGATGGGACAAAATGTAAAATCTGTATCTGCTGATATTCTTGAGCAGAACAGCTCGGTTGTTCGCATAAGAGAAGAAATCTCAAAAATGGAGAGCATTACCGCAGGCTTAGAATATAAAATGTGTGATGTGCAAAAATAGGAATTATAATCATCTTGTTTTTAATACCTAAAATAATGAATGCGCCGCAGCTGCTTTATAAAAGGCAGTGCGGCGCTTTTGTTTCTATTTTCCAGTATGGTGTGCTATAAACCAAAAGCTATTGCGGGAGCATATGAGAGCCGTCACAAAAGGGCTTGTTACAGGTCTTTCCACAGCCGCAGAGCATCATGCGGCAGCCTTCGGCTAAAACCTGATTTTCAGAGCCGCAGACAGTTGCGGGGCCTTGAATAAATATAGGCCCAAGGGCTGAGGCTTTTATTTTCACGGAATCCGGTTCGGGCATATTGTCCATATGGGCAGGGCCGGCGGCACAGTCTGGATTTACCTTTGAGCCTTCGGGTATATTAAAGCGAAGGGCCCCCGAAGGACACTGGTTTACAGCCTTGATTATATCCTCAGGCTTTGCTTTATCCAGAAGTATCCATGGCCGGCGCTTTGAATCAAAAACCTCAGGCTGAAGCCTAATGCAGGCTCCCACATGGGCGCAAAGCTCCGGAAACCAATAGACTATAAGGTCATCATTTTTATATTCTTTCACATTAACACTCCTTTGTTCCAATGTTGCAATAATAACACAGGAGGGCAGATGTTTACAACAAAAGATTTTGTGTAAGACTGCCATAGGTGCAAAGCTTCAACAGACATATTGCAGTCCTTGCCTTGTTGAAGCTGACAAAGAGACAAAGCCTTGTATTATTGCGGTGTTTAATATATAATTAGTTATTGTGGCGGCAGAATGGAAAGGTTTTATTATCTTACAATGACAGCTTAGACAGCTTATATAACTGCTATCATCAACAGATTGAATTTCTGTTATCGGGCAATATAATAAAGCCAAAGCTTATGAAAAAGTTTAACAGGATAGGCAAAAGCCTTCGGCCAAAACTTTTATTAAACCTGCGGTATGCGGGCGGTTTCTCAGAGGAATATAC
>JAAYFX010000207.1 GCA_012728025.1 Clostridiales bacterium | reverse complement strand
CGCCATTGCATCCTATGTAGTGCCGGTTTTGCTGTATATAAGCCTTATTTCTATTAAAATCACATGGTTTTGTTCACAATATGATTGACTAATTATGTAAAATAGCATAGAATAGTAAAAAAACAACAAAACATAAATAAAGCTCATAGCAAGTTTGAAAAACGGAAAGTTTAAAAAAGAGGTACTTAAATATGGATAAGCACATTTTACCTGAAAAAAAACGAGCCACTTTGCGGAGTATAATTGTGACCTCAATTTTTGCTCTGTCTATTCCAATAACACTGATTTTGGGGAGCTTTGCCGTTTATATGAGCTACCAAAACATCACAGACACATTGGCGCAAACCCTCAAGTCCTCGGCTGTTATTTCCGCAACGGCAGCAGAGAATGAAATTTCCGAATACGGGGTAATTGTTCAGGGTATAGCCTCACAAAGTGCGGTCTATTCCGAAGATGAACAAAATGGTATGAGCCTGGGGGACTTTTTATCTTGGATGAAAACATCCTATGGCATGGAAGATGTTACGGTTTATTCCCTTAACGGTAAAAGTGCTACAGGCGGCAAGGCGGCGGACGACAGCCTACTAAAAGTCGCTTTGGGGGGCGAAGTTTATCTTGGCTCACCCTATCTTCATCCGGACACAGGAGTGCTTTGCATAGATATGGCAGCTCCCATTTGGAAAGATGGCACTGCCGGCACGAAAGTTTCCGGTGTTCTTTCATGCTCTCTGCCCCAAAGCTTTATAAATACCATAGCTGAGAAAATTCAAATGAGCCAAAATAGTCATACCCGTATAATAAATGCACAAGGTGTAACAATAGCCAGCACCATGGCTCAGGAGGCTAAAGACGGTCAAAACATTTCAAGCGCTTCGGCCGGCCAAAAGGAGCTAGGAGAAATGATTGCTGCCGCCATAGCAGGCAAAAGCGGCTTTGGCACATATAAACAAAACGGCAAAACTCAATATGCGGCCTATGCCCCCATTGAGGGAACAGGCGGCTGGAGCATTTTGATTAACGCTCCCTCCGGAGACTTTAATGGAGGAGTTATAAAAACCTCATACATCTCCGCCGCCTTAGCGCTAGTTTTTATAACCTATGGATTATGCGGCTCCCTTATTCTCTCAAAAGGCATTGTTAACCCTATGATGGTAAGCGTAGACAGGGTTATGCTAATGGCGGATGGTGATTTTACCTCACCTGTACCGGAAATTGTCTCAAAGTCAAGGGAACTGCACAGGCTGCGTGACCGCATAGCCCATATGTGTAGCAGTACAAGCGAAATTATTTCGGATATTAAATTTGTCCTTGAGGAAATGTCGAATGGCAACTTTACGGTGGAATCGGATATGCCCGAAAGGTACATAGGTGACTATTCCGAAATACTTATAGCGGAAAACATTATAAAGAATAACCTCGCAAAAACACTCAACGAGATAAACAGCATAGCCGAGCAGGTATCCGGCGGGGCAGATCAGGTTTCTTCCGGCGCTCAGGCTTTGGCTCAGGGCGCAACAGAGCAGGCAAGCTCTGTTGAGGAGCTATCCGCCACCATAAATGAAATTGCGGCTCAGGTTCGCCGCAGTGCCGAGGAGTCGGAAAAGGCCAACGAGCTTACAGTTCAAACGGGAGAGATTGTTCAGGGCAGTGTTGAAGGTATGTCTCAGGTAAGCTCTGCCATGGATGAAATATCTGAAGCTTCAAGAAATATCAGCCGT
>JAAYFX010000206.1 GCA_012728025.1 Clostridiales bacterium | reverse complement strand
ATGGCAGACTATAAAATCATTACAGATTCAACCACAGACCTTTCTCCACAGCTTGTTGAGGAGCTGGAGCTTCACGTTATCCCAATGCACTTCACCGTAGACGGCAAAGATTATATAAACACACCTGATGAGAGGGATTTAAGCTCCCGTGATTTTTATGATATGCTTAGAAACGGCAAAACCTCCCTTACCGTCCAGATAAACGGGGAAAACTTTAAAGACGAGGTGAGGCCCTATCTTGACAAGGGGCTTGACATACTTCACCTTTGCTTTTCCTCCGGCCTTTCCGGCACCTATAACTCGATTTGCATAGGGGCACAGGACCTTCGTGAGGAGTATCCCGACAGAAAAATAATAATTATAGATACCCTTTCAGAGTCTATGGGTGAAGGGCTTCTCGCCTATCATGCGGCACAACGTAAAAAGCAGGGCATGAGCATAGACGAGGTTGCCGCTTGGGTGGAGGAAAATAAGCTCCATATGGCTCATTGGTTTACTGTGGATGACCTTAACTTTCTAAAGCGTGGCGGCAGGCTTTCCGGTGCAGCGGCCCTTTTCGGCACTGTTCTTCAAGTTAAGCCGGTTTTACACAGCGATAATGAAGGCAAGCTCATTCCCATAGACAAGGTGCGGGGCCGCCGAAAAAGTCTTGATGCCTTGTTTTCCCGTATGGAAAAGACAGCCATCAAGCCCTCTGAGCAGGTGGTTTTTATTAGCCATGGTGATGCCCTAGAGGATGCACAATATCTTGAAAAGCTTGTGCGTGAACGTCTTGGCGTTCAAACTATTTATATTAACCCCATAGGCCCTGTCATAGGCTCTCACTCCGGACCGGGCACCGTGGCGCTTTTTTTCCTTGCCAGCGAAAGATAAAACCATTACAAAGACCCAGCGGTTTGACGGCTGCTGGGTCAATTTTAATATATCGAAAAAGAGGTGATAGGGCTTGCAAAAAAACAAAATCAGGAGTATAGCGGCTTTGTTTTTAACACTTTGCCTTGTGTTATCCTTTTTTGTGTCCTCAGGCACATTTGCGATAGCGGCGGAAGGCTCAACTGTGGAAATAACAAGGGCAAAACAGCTTCATGAGCTTTCAAAAAGATGTTCCACAGCCTCTTACTCTGAAAACCTCCATGTAAAACTTTTAAACGACATTGATTTGAAAGGCGGGGACTTTACCCCAATACCTATTTTTAACGGTGTTTTTGACGGTCAGGACTTTGAGATAAAGGGCTTTAAAATATCCGAGGGCAAGTCCGGTTCCGGTTTTTTCAGTACAGTAGGTGAAGACGCTCAGATAAAAAATCTTAGCCTTTCGGGAACGGTCACAGCAGTAAAAGATAGCACCGCTGTGGGGCTTCTCTCATCAGAAAATTTTGGTCGTATTGAAAACTGCTCGGTATACGGTGAGCTGTCCGGCTCTTCCCTACTTGGCTCTGTTGCAGGCATAAACCACTGCGGGGCAAGTATTCTCGGTTGCTCCTCCAAGACAACCGTAAACGGTCTTTTGCAGGTGGGTGGCATTGCCGGAATAAATTTTGGAGAAATTGAAAGCAGCAAAAACCTCGCTTCTGTAAACGGCACTTTTGAAGCTGAAATACTTCCTATTGACTTTTCTCGTGATGAGGAAACGATTTTGGAAATTCAGGCAGATGCCTTTTCAGATGTTGGCGGAATTGTTGGAATAAACTTTGGCAACCTTAAAGGCTGTGAAAACTCTGGAGAAATAGGCGAAGCCTTTTTTGGGAAAAACATAGGCGGCATAGCAGGAGCTCATCAAGGGCTTATTTCCCAATGTGAAAACACAGGTGATGTTTCAGGGGCTTTAAACGTCGGGGGTATTGCAGGGTTTTTTTCGCCGGAATTTGACCTTTTCAACGGAGATGGTATAGGCGGTTTCCTTGACTCGGAGCTTGAAACTTTAATGCTCATCTTACAAAATCTTTCCGACGCTCTTTTATCCTCATCCTCATTTAAAAACGAGTCACAGGATATAAATGACCATGCCTTGAATATAGACTCCGCTCTTATGGCCCACCTTGAAGCGGCTGACGAAACCCTTTCAAATACTATGGGAAAACTAGGCGGCCTTTTTCGAGACATCTCTGCCGCTGCCGAAGAATTGTCCTCTCTAAGCTCTGACTTTTTCGAGTTTTCCTCGCAGGAAATGGAGCTGATTCTGGAAAACATCCAAACTATTTCCCCTTTGACTCTTGAAGCTGAGCTTGTCGATGATATGGGATATATGCAAACAGAGCTAGACAGCATTGTTCTATGGATAAGCTCTCTTTCTGAAACTGCGGAAAAGCTAAGTCAGCTTTCCCAAAGTTTTGATGACTCATTTTACATCGAGGAATTTACAGAGCTTCAGAAAAAGGATGCTCTTTTGCTTCTTCTCCAAAATTATTATGAAACAGCCGAGGAAAACCTTCTTGTATCCGAAGTATCCACAAATATTTCATCAAGCTTTTCCGTAATAAACCGCAGCATAAACGCTTTTAATAGCAAACTTACAAACATTGAGCCGGAAATAAGCTCTGCCCTTCGCAGCCTTACCGCCTCGGCCGCCCGCCTTCAGCTTGGTTTTACTGAATTTTCTCAAACTGCTGAAGAGCAAAATGAAACCATTCTTTTCGGTATATATAAAACCGAGCTTGCTCTCCAAAGATATGTCAGCATGGCGGAAAGCCGGCTTCTTCTAACCTTTAACGAGGTTTATGATGCTCTCGGCCTTGTTGGAAAGTCACTTTCGGAAATTTCCTCCCGTCTGCCGAAAAACCGTTATGAAATATCTGCTCTCATAGATTCCGCCGCCATACAACTTGAGCATATAGGCTCCATAGCTTTTTCCATGGTGCCGGAACCGGAGTTTACAACTACTGAAGCTTCCCCAAATCTGGAATTAAATGAAAGGTCGGGGCAAATATCAGCCGGCATAAACAGCGGCAGCATAAACGCCTATGAAAACGTCGGCGGCATAGCGGGACTTATGGCAATGGCCGACACTAAAGATGATGATGGCGAATATCCGGACTATCTTTGGAGTGAAAACCCTTCCCTTTTTCGTGCCGTTCTTATGAATTGTGAAAACCGTTCTGATGTCAGCGGGGAGATGGATTTTGTCGGCGGCATTGTTGGCCGCTGTGAAATCGGTGTGATTTATAACACAGAAAGCGAGGGCCAAATTGCAAGCGAGAAAGGCTCCTATTGCGGCGGCATTGCCGGAGTTTCCCGCAGCCTTATCCTTCAAAGCAGCGCCCTAGGTCAGCTTTCCGGCAGTGATTATCTTGGCGGCGTTGCTGGAGAAGGGCAAAATATCGCAAACTGCCGTTCCATGGTTTTGATAAGCGGCAAAGGAGAAAACCTCGGCTGTATTGCCGGAGACGCCCATGGTGAAGTTATAGCAAATGCCTTTGTGGATGAGTGGCTTGGGGGAATAAAAGGCAAAAGCTTTGCCGGAAAGGCCTATCCCCTGCCTTATGAAGGCTTTGTAGCCCTTGAAAACCTGCCATCAATGTTCACCCATCTCCATGGAGATTTTTATCTGGATGGCGAGCTTCTTAAAACTGTCTTTTTTGAATATGGCGGCTCCATTTCTTCATGGAACTTACCCCCGCTTCCCGAAAGAGAGGAGGGCTTTGGTCAGTGGGAGAGTTTTTCTTCCTCAAACCTCATAAGAAGCTTTAAGGTAAACGCCTTTTACACTCCATGGCTGGATAGCATCTCCAGCGGCGGCGAAAGTCCCCTTTTTATAGCCAAGGGAAGGTTTTCAAACGAAGCCCGCCTTGTAGCCCAAGAGGAAAAGCTCCCTTTGTACTCCGGAAAAGCCTATCGAGGCATTGCCGCCTTTTCGTATACAATAGAGGATGAATATGCTGAAGAAGATACTATGTATAGCCTGCACCTTTTGTTCGAAAATCCCCGAAGTCCGGTGTTATCAATTTTCCATAATGGTCAGGAAAACAAAATAATCCCCTCCCGCTCCGGTGCTTATCTGGTTTTTACCGCTCCTTTTGAGGCCGAGATAATTATTTTAGAGTCGATTGCGGGCCGTATTGTAGCTGTAATTTCCATTATACTATCCGTTCTTGTTGCCCTTGGCTTCTTCTGGTATTATCAAAAGCACTTCTCAAAGCCCGAAAAGACAGGGGATAAATAATCTTAAAGGGACAGGTCAAAACCTGTCCCTTATTTCTATGCCTTTCTTTTTTCCATTTCCCCATGCAGATAATCAAGGGCATCGGATAAGTTTCCCACAGCATCCACAAGGCCGCAGTTTACAGCCTCCTCAGAATCTATAACACTGCCCACATCGTTTGCAAGTTCACTGGTGCGTAGCATATATTCCACATACTTTTCCCGCTTTACCTTGGAGTTTGAAACAACAAATTTAACAACCCTCTCCTGCATTCTTTCAAAATAACTGAAAGACTGGGGCACGGCAATTACAAGGCCGTTTAAGCGTACGGGATGTATGGTCATTATGGCAGAAGGTGCAATATAGCTTTTTTTAGCGGCCACGGCAAGGGGAACCCCAATGGAATGACTTCCCCCAAGAACTATGGAAGCTGTGGGTTTTTTCATCCCCGCTATAAGCTCGGCTATACCCAGCCCCGCCTCAACATCTCCTCCGGCGGTGTTTAAAAGAATAAGCAAAGCCTCTATCTCACAGCTTTCCTCAACAGCTGCTATAAGGGGCATAACGTGCTCATATTTCGTGGTTTTGACATTGTCCGGCAAGCCCTGATGACCTTCAATCTGCCCCACAATTGTAAGGCAGTGAATGGCCGCCATCTCCCCGCCTGTAACAACACTGCCGAATTCCTTAATCCCCTCATTAAGACTAAGCTCCTGCTCTCTTTCGCAGGCGCTGGCTTCTCTTTCTTCAAATTCATCCAAAATAAATACCCCCATTTCTGCTTTAGTCTGTGCAGAAACGGGGGATTTTATCAAAGGTTTCTCGGCAAAAACCTGCCGCATACAGCTTAGGGAACACCGCATAAAGAGAAATGTGAAATTGCCTTAGGCATACTTTTCCTCATACATTGCCTTAATGCCCTTATAGGTCATGTAGCAGTCAAACTTCGCCACAGTCTCATAAGGTGAGTGCATGGAAAGAACCGGAACCCCAGCATCAATGGTGTCTATATCCCGCTGGGCCATGTATGCTGCGACTGTGCCGCCGCCGCCTTCGTCAACCTTGCCAAGCTCTGCCATCTGCCACACAACATTGTTTTCGTAAAACACACGGCGAAGATGGGAAACCACCTCGGCAGAAGCGTCATTGGAGCCAGACTTTCCGCCATGGCCGGTAAATTTGCAAATGCTCATGCCATAGTTTATCTTTGCGGCATTGCGCTTTTCAGAAACCTCGGGGTAGTTTGGGTCAAAAGCATTGCTTACATCGGCAGAAATGCAAATGCTGTTTGCAAAGCAGTGGCTAAGCTTAACGCCCTGTCCGTCGCAGAGGTCGCCCATAAAGTTTTCAAATGAGTGGGACTTCATGCCTGTAACACCCTCAGAGCCGATTTCCTCCTTGTCCGCCAAAAGGCAGACGGCGGTTTTGTCCGGCGTGTCCAACTCGAAAATCGCCCGAAGCTCCGCATAGGCGCAAACCCTGTCGTCATGGCCATAGCCTGCTATAAAGCTGCGGTCTATGCCCATTTCCCTTGCCACATGGGCAGGAACGGCGGAAAGCTCGGCAGAGAGGAAGTCCTCCTCGTTTATGCCATATTTTTGGTTAAGCAAATCTAAAATAGCAAGCTTTGTTCTTCCCTCAACATCTTCAGAATCAGGCACAGAGCCAATAAGCAGGTTGAGACTTTCCCCAGGGACAAATTCTGCCGAGGTTTTTTTCCGCTGCTCCTTGCCCAGATGGGGCAGAAGGTCGGTTATCTGGAAAATAGGGTCATTTTTATCCTTGCCTATGCAAACGTTCACAACACTGCCGTCTTTTAAGGCAACAACCCCACGAAGCTCCAGAGGAATGGTAAGCCACTGGTACTTTTTGATGCCGCCGTAATAGTGAGTTTTAAAATAGCAAAGCTCGCTGTCCTCATATATGGGCAGGGGCTTTAAGTCCAGCCTTGGGCTATCAACATGGGCGGCGGCGATTACGCAGCCTTGGGAAAGAGGCTTATTGCCAATAACCGCAAGCATCAAAGCCTTCCCTCGATTTGAAACATAAACCTTGTCACCGGCCTTAAGCTTCATGCCTGTCTCGTAAGCTTTAAATCCCGCTTTCTGTGCCAGCTCGATAGAAACCGCAACTGCTTCCCGTTCGGTTTTCGCCTCGTTAAGAAAGCTAATATAATCTTTCGAATATTCCTCTACCAGAATTGCTTCATCTTTTTCTATTATATCGTAGCCGTTTTTCTGCTTGTAAAACAGCCTGTCTT
>JAAYFX010000205.1 GCA_012728025.1 Clostridiales bacterium | reverse complement strand
GCATCAATATTAATGGTAAGCACTGTTCCGGCTGTAAGGTTCTCTCTGGAAGCCGCTTCGATTTCAACAACGTGATAAATTTCTCCAAGGGTGCTTCTATCCACGCCCTCACGGGATTTTTCAACATACTTTATGTACTGGGGTACGAGAGCAGCCATCAAAACGCCCAGGATGGCGATTACCACTATAAGCTCCACCAGAGTGAAGCCCGCATTTGACTTTCTAATCTTTGTCATCATATTTATTTCCTCCTATTTTTTATAAAATCATACTAATTATATATAAACGCCTTCTGCCTCCCCTTCGGCCGAGGCGTTTATTTTGTTTTAAGGGAGTGACTTTAAATCTTTTGGCTTAACCCTAAAGATTTTCCAGCCCTCCGTACATGCTTGCCATAGGCATTATGACGGCGATTACTATGGTGCCGATTATAAGAGCCAGCAATAAAATTACAAGAGGCTCTAAAACCGCCATTACCTGGTCGGTTGTTTGGGCAACTTCGTCGTCGTAATAATCCGCAAGCTTTGAGAGCATTCCCTCAACGGCGCCGGTTTCCTCGCCTATTTTAAGCATATGGTGAACCATAGGGGGAAAAAGCCCGCCTCTGGCTATGGGTTCTGAAAGATTTGAGCCCATGCCCACCTCATCACGGGCATGTATAAGTCCATCTCTGAAATGCACGTTCGTCATGGTGCCGGAGGTTATTTCAAGAGCGTCCATAAGGGGCAATCCCGCTGCCAGAAGGGTTGAAAGAGTTCTTGCCATCTGGGCTGATGCCGTTTTCACCACCAGTTTTTTATACAGAGGTATGCGCAAGGCCAGGCTGCCAAAAACATGCATCCCATTCTCCGTCTTTTTGTAAACACCCATGAGAATAATAAGGCCCACAAGAAACGCTATTACTATATACCACCAGTTTTGCATAAATTCGCTGGCTTTTATGACTGCAACCGTTATGGCGGGAAGCTCTGTTCCCAAATCATTAAGCATTTCTTCAAAAGCAGGTATAACAAGGGTGAGCAAGGCTGTTACAGCCACAATTGCCACAAGGCTTATTATAATGGGGTATATGCTGGCCTTTTTAACTGTTGCCTTAAGCTTTGCGCTTTTTTCAAACTGCTCCGCCATGCGGCTGAAGGAAACCTCCAAAGAGCCTGAGGCCTCGCCCGCCTCAACCATTGTTACAAGCATGGAAGGGAAAACCTCCGGCCACTCCTCCATGGCTCTTGCAAAGGTTTCGCCCCGTTCTATGGATTTTTTGCAGCCTTCTATGGCTGTCGAGAGTTTTTTATTTTCCGTCTGCTCGGAAAGCATGGCCAGAGCGGAAACAACAGGCACTCCCGCATTTATTATACTTACAAACTGGCGGCAAAAAACCGCCATATCCCTTGTATCAGGCTTTTTTTGTAAAAAGCTAAAACTAACTTCCTTTGCCAAGGCCCCCGATTCATCTACTGACACAACAGTGCTGCCCTCCGCCTTTAAGCGCTGTATGGCATTTTCCCGAGATTCGGCTTTTATGCTACCCCTTTTCTGCTTACCACGGGGATCTATAATAACATATGTGTAGGTGGGCAAATAATCACTCTCCTGTGCTAAGGTCCTTTTTTATATCTTCCGCTCAACAGCGGCCTTGTCTATGGCATAGGTCATAAGAGACTGCTGGCTTATCAGCCCTCCCATATACAAATCCAGCAGGGCATCGTCCATGGTTATCATCCCAAGCCTGCGGTTTGTTTGCATGACTGTTGGAATTTGATAGGTTTTTGCCTCACGAATGTGGTTTCTTATGGCAGGGTTTGTCAGCATGACCTCCATAGCGGCTACACGTCCCTCTCCATTTTTTTTGGGAATCAATTGCTGGGAAACCACACATTCCAACACATCCGCAAGCTGAGTTCGGATTTGTTGCTGCTGGTGGGGAGGGAATACGTCGATTATGCGGTCTATGGTGTTTGCAGCCCCTATGGTGTGTAGGGTGGAAAAAACAAGATGGCCGGTTTCCGCCGCTGTAACGGCTATGGAAATTGTTTCCAAGTCACGCATTTCGCCCACAAGTATAACGTCTGGGTCCTGCCGCAAGGCCGCACGAAGGGCCGATGCATAGCTTTCCGAATCTCCGCCAATTTCCCTTTGGTTAACAATGGAGCGGCCATGGCGGTGAAGATATTCTATGGGGTCCTCAAGAGTTATTATATGGTATGGGTTATCTTGGTTTATTATATTTATAAGACTTGCAAGGGTGGTTGATTTACCGCTTCCGGTGGCCCCCGTAACAAGGACAAGTCCCCGCCTTTTTTCCGTCATTTTAACCACCGAGTCAGGTATCCTCAGGGCCTCCGGCGAGGGAATTGTAAGATTTAGTATGCGGGTTGCCATAGAATAGCTGCCCCGCTGGCGAAAGGCGTTTACCCTGAAGCGCCCTAAGCGGGATATGGAATATGTGAAGTCTATTTCACCAATCCTTTTAAGGGTTTCTCGTTGGGATTCGCTTGTTATTTCGCTTATAACAGCCCATGTGTCCTCCGGAAGCAAAATATCCTCCGAAAGAGAGATAAGGTCATTTCCGACTCTGGCTCGGGGTGTTGCCCCAACGCTTATATGTATATCGGACGCTCCGGCAGACACTGCCGCTTCGAGAAGTTCGTTAAAGCTTGTCATAACCCT
>JAAYFX010000204.1 GCA_012728025.1 Clostridiales bacterium | reverse complement strand
GGATATGTTCGGTTTTATCAATTACTACTTTTATTATGCCTTCCCTTTTCAGGCGCTTATCCCTCTTATAATTTTAATAGCCGGAGAAATTCACTGCAAAAGGCAGAAACGCAAAGCTCCCTCCCTTCCTGTGACAGAAGAACCCTAAAAAGTTTATACCCTTGTTCTGCCGCAGCTTTACCCTATAAGCTGTGCTTTCAGAAAACTAAGCAGCCTTCGGGCTGCTTTCCCTATCCTGTATGCAAATATCCGAATGTTTACAAAGAACTTATGCACAAAAATCACCTTAGTTTTTACGCAGTTCTACAAAACAGAACAGTTCGACGAAAATAGCCTTGAAATTATGTGAAAGCCTGTGTAAAATGATAGGCAAAGGCACTGGAAACGTTTCCAGTGCTACTCTTGCACGAAAATATGAGGAGGTTACATAATGAAAAAGCTATTGTCCCTGACCCTTGCAGTCTTAATGGTATTCACCCTTTTTGCCGGTTGTACTAAGACCGACACACCCGACACCGGCGACGAGCCTAACGAAAACACAGCCCCGCCTGCCGACACCGGTGACACCGCTTCCGGCAAGGTCTATTACCTTAACTTCAAGCCCGAGCAGGACGGCGACTGGCAGGAGCTTGCTCGAACCTACACCGACGAAACCGGTGTTGAGGTAACAGTTTTAACCGCCGCTTCCGGCCAGTATGAAACCACCTTGAAGTCCGAAATGTCCAAGACTAATGCTCCCACCCTGTTTCAGGTAAACGGCCCTGTGGGTCTTGCCTCATGGAATAACTACTGCTATGACCTTAAAGACTCAAAGCTTGCGGGGGAACTTGCCTCAGATGAGTTTGCCCTTATGGACGGCGACACAATGGCAGGCATTGCCTATGTTATCGAAAGCTATGGCATCATCTATAATAAGGAGCTTCTGGCAGAGGCCGGCTACTCCGAGGATGACATTAAGAGCTTTGACGATTTGAAAAATATTGCAGAGGACATCACCGCCCGCAGCGACGAATTGGGCTTTTCCGCCTTTGCCTCTGCCGGCATGGACGGCTCTTCCGACTGGCGCTTTAAGACCCATCTTGCAAACCTGCCCATCTATTATGAATACAAGGCAGACGGCATAGACACAACTGCTGAAATCAAGGGTAGCTTTTTGGATAATTACAGAGCCATTTGGGACCTTTACATCAACAACTCCACCACTGCCTCCGGCCTTTTATCTACCAAAACAGGAGACGATGCAACGGCCGAGTTTGTAACCGGTCAGGCAGTATTCTATCAAAACGGCACTTGGGCCTTTAACGACGTTTCCGAGCTGGGCGAAGATAAGCTGGGTATGCTGCCCATCTATATCGGCGCTGATGGCGAGGAAAATCAGGGTCTTTGCACAGGAACAGAAAACTACTGGTGTGTAAACAAGGATGCCGCTCCCGAGGACATTCAGGCAACCTTGGACTTCCTTTACTGGTGCGTCACCTCCGAAACCGGAGTGAAGGCCATGTGTGAAACCATGGGCTTTGTAATCCCCTTTAAGGCAAACCTTGAATCCACAAATCCCCTTGTAAACATTGCAAATGACTATGTGGCAAAGGGCTACACCCCTGTTTCTTGGAACTTCCCCACCATGCCCTCCGAGCAGTGGAAAAACGGTGTCGGCTCTGCTTTAACCGGCTATGCCGCAGACCAAAGTGATGACAACTGGGCAAAGGTTGTAACAGCCTTTGTAGACGGCTGGGCCAGCGAATACGAAGCTGCCAACAGCTAGGGCGTTGACACACCCTAAAATAAAAACTGCCGATACAGCGGGCGGGCCTTGCCCGTCCGCTGTTTATGCTCTCGATTCAAGTGCCCTCATTTCTTCGCTATAAAGCGGATTTTTGAGGGCGGCGCTATCCGAGAGGCTAAACTGGAGGTGCTACTTTGGAAAAAGTGATTAAGCGCTATGCCCCTTTCTTTGTAATCCCCACCTTTGCCGCCTTTATCGTAGGCTTTATCGTCCCCTTCCTCATGGGGCTTTGGCTTTCCCTTTGTAAGTTCACAACGGTGAAGGACGCTGTCTTTGTGGGCTTTTCAAACTTTCAAAAAGCGGTTTTCGACCCAATTTTTCTCCACGCTTTTTGGTACACTGCCCTATTTGCCCTTGTTTCCTTCCTCGTGATTAACACCTTGGCCTTTGCCATTGCCATGGCTTTGACCCAAAAAATGCGGGGAACGAATATTTTCCGCACAGTGTTTTTCATGCCGAACCTTATCGGCGGCATTGTCTTGGGCTATATCTGGCAGCTTATTTTCAACGGTATTCTTGCCCGTTCTGGAGCGGCCTTGGCCTTAAGCGAAAAGTATGGCTTTTGGGGTCTTGTAATTATGGTTTCATGGCAGCAGATTGGCTATATGATGATTATTTATATTGCAGGTCTGCAAGCCATCCCCGATGAGCTAAACGAAGCCGCCGCCATAGACGGGGCCACCGGCTGGAAAAAGCTCCGTAATGTCACAATTCCCATGATGATGCCCGCCATAACCATTTGCACCTTCCTCACTGTTGTAAACTCTTTTAAGCTCTTTGACCAGAACCTTTCTTTAACAGCAGGCGAGCCTGCCCAAATGTCCGAACTTCTGGCTTTGAACATCTATAACACCTTCTACGGCCGTGTGGGCTGGGAGGGTGTGGGTCAGGCAAAGGCCGTCTTGTTTTTTGTGCTGGTGGTAGGCATAGGGCTTATACAATTGCGGGTCACCCGCTCCAAGGAGGTCCAGCAATGAGCAGGAAAAAGAAAATTAAATCCGGCCTCGGCACAGGCTTTTTCACTTTTTTAAGCCTTGTCTACGTTGTTCCAATAGTCGTTGTTTTGTTTAACTCTTTTAAGAAAAAAACCTTCATAAACATAGAGCCTTTTAAGCTTCCACGAGAGGAAACCTTCGTTGGCCTTGAAAACTATGCAAACTCCATCAGTCACTATGACTTTCTCAAAGCTGTGGGCTGGACGCTTTTTATAACGGTTGGCTCTGTGGCGGTGATTTTGCTTTGCACCTCCATGTTCGCTTGGTATATCACAAGGGTTCGCAGCGGCTTTACAAAAACCGCCTATCTTCTTTGTGTGTTTTCCATGGTTGTCCCCTTCCAGATGGTTATGTTCACCCTCTCCCTTGTAACAGACCGTCTGGGGCTGGGTACCCCTTGGGGGCTTATAATTATCTATCTTGGTTTTGGTGCGGGGCTTGCTGTGTTTATGTTTTGCGGCTTTGTAAAATCCATCCCCGTTGAAATTGAGGAGGCTGCCTTAATTGACGGCTGTTCCCCCCTTCGTATGTTCTTCTCTGTGGTGCTGCCCATTATGAAGCCCACTTATATCTCTGTGGGCATCCTTGAAACCATGTGGATTTGGAATGACTTTCTCCTGCCCTATCTCACCTTAGACACTAATAAATACAAAACCATTTCCATAGTCATCCAGTATATGAAAGGCAGCTATGGCAGAGTGGATATGGGTGCTATTATGGCGGCCTTAATCATGGCGGTTATTCCCGTAATCGTCTTTTATCTCTCCCTGCAAAAGCATATTATAAAAGGTGTTGCCGCTGGTGCCGTTAAGGGCTAATTTCAAAGCACTTTACCCCAATTGTAAAAGGAGCCTAAAATGACCATCAAGGATATTGCTCGGCTTTCCGGCTATGGTGTTGGAACCGTATCACGAGTACTAAACTCTCACCCCGATGTCAGCGAGAAGGCACGGGAAAAGGTGATGGCGGTGGTGGCAGAGCAAAACTATCGCCCGAACACCAATGCCAAGCACCTAAAGCAGCAGACAAAATCCAATATTTCCATCCTTGTAAAGGGTACGCAAAATATGCTTTTTGCCGACATTTTGGAGCAAATTCAGGCTCTTTTGCGGGAGGACCGTCGGGAATCCGCCGTATATTATCTGGATGAGGATGCAAACGAAGTCTCCTATGCCGCCCGACTTTGCAAAGAGCGCAGACCTCAGGGGGTCTTGTTCCTCGGTGGGGATTTGGGTTTTTTTGAAAAGGGCTTTTCCGAAATTTCCGTACCCTGTGTGCTTTTGACAAACAGCGCCAAGGGGCTGAATTTTAAAAATCTCTCAAGCCTTACAACGGATGATAGGGCTGCTGCCGCCCATGCCCTTGACCATTTAATCGAAAAGGGGCACAGGCACATAGGCGTACTTGGGGGAAACAGCTCCAATTCCCAAATAAGCTACCGGCGCTTTTTGGGCTGTCAGGACAGTTTTTCCCGCCACGGTCTGCCCTTTGACCCTGAAGGGCAATGCGAGCCATGCCGCTTTTCCATGGCAGATGCCTATGCCGCCACAGGGCGGCTTATAGAGCGAAACCCAAGGCTAACAGCCATCTTTGCCATGAGTGATGTTATGGCTATCGGCGCAATCCGTGCCCTTTGTGATAGAGGACTGCGAGTGCCAGAGGATATTTCCATTGTGGGCTATGATGGCATTGCCAGCGCCCGCTTTTCCGTCCCAAGGCTAACCACCATTTTGCAGGACAGCCGCCGTTTGGCCAAGGGGGGAACAGAAATTCTTCTTAAAAACCTTGAGCGGACGGCAGGGCCTATCCATGAGCTTGTGCCCTTTAGCCTTCTATCGGGTGAAAGTGTTGCCGCCCCCCATACCGCTTTATAAAAAGCCCTTTCACCAGCCGAAAAATTCAATTTAGAAAGGTGGCTCTCCCTTGAGAAACGCCGGAATTCTCTTACCTGTCTTTTCCCTGCCCTCCCCCTATGGCATTGGCACAATGGGGCAGGCAGCCCGCAATTTTATAGATTTTCTCTCTGATGCCGGTCAGTCCTGCTGGCAGATTTTGCCCCTTGGCCCCACAAGCTATGGGGACTCTCCCTATCAGTCTTTTTCCGCCTATGGGGGCAACCCCTATTTCATCGATTTGGATGACTTGGCAGAGGAAGGACTGCTTTTGCCCTCGGAATACAAAAACATATCTTGGGGAAGGCGGGCAGACGATATTGACTATGGCCTGCTGTATAGGCGCCGTTATCCCGTTTTGCGCAGGGCTTGCGGCAGACTTTTGGCAACTTCTAATGATGATTATGAGCTTTTTTGCCAAGAGCAGGCTTTCTGGCTAGAAGATTACGCCCTTTTCATGGCCATAAAGGAAAGACATGGGGGCGGCTCATGGCTTAATTGGCCGGAAAGTGACAGACTGCGGCTGCCAAAGGCCATGGAAGCCGCCCGAAACGAGCTTGCGGAGGAAATCAGTTTTTGGAAGGCTGTGCAATACCTGTTTTTCACCCAGTGGGGCAGGCTGAAAACCTACGCCAACCAAAGGGGCATTTCCATAATAGGCGACCTTCCCATTTATGTCTCCAGTGACAGTGTGGACGTTTGGGCAAACCATGAGCAGTTTCAGCTTGATGAGGACAGAAGACCAAAAGAGCTTTCCGGCTGCCCCCCCGATGGCTTTTCTCCCAATGGTCAGCTTTGGGGAAACCCTTTGTTTGATTGGGAGCATATGAAAAAAGAGGGCTATGACTGGTGGCTGCGGCGCATTGAATTTCAGTTTAAAATTTTTGATATAATCCGCATTGACCATTTTCGGGGCTTTGACTCTTATTATGCAATCCCGAAGGATGAAACCACAGCCCATCGAGGGTGTTGGAAAGCCGGCCCGAGTATTGACTTTTTCCGCACTGTCAACGAAAAGCTGGAGAATCCCGCCATCATTGCCGAGGATTTGGGCTTTTTGACCCCTTCTGTTCGAGAGCTTTTGGACTATACAGGCTACCCTGGCATGAAAGTATTGGAATTTGCCTTTGACAGTCGTGACGGGGAAAGTGATTACCTCCCCCACAAATACCCGAAAAACTGCGTGGTTTACACCGGCACCCACGATAACGACACCATTCAAGGCTGGTTTCGCTCTGCCCCTTCTGCCGACGCTGATTATGCAAGACGTTATCTGCGTTTAAGCCGTCGTGAGGGTTACCATTGGGGTATGATGCGGGCGGCTTGGGGAAGTGTGGCTGACCTTGCCATTATGCAGATGCAGGATATTTTGGGCTTGGGCAGCAAGGCAAGAATTAATGTGCCTTCAACTTTGGGAAGCAATTGGAGATGGCGAGCCCTGCCGGAAAATTTTTCTCCAAAGCTTACAAAAAAACTCCATGGGGAAATGGCTCTTTACGGCAGGCTGCCGGAGGAAAAAGATGCCGGAAAGGAAATGTATTATGAAACTTAAAAGCCGTCTTGAGTCTTTGGCTCAAAATAGTTTTGCTCTGCCCCTTATTGACTGCTCCCCCCAGCAGGTTTTTGAGCTTCTTCTGATTTTATGCCGCAATCTGGCTTACGAGCGCCCCGCCCCAAAGGGGGAGAAAAAGCTTTATTACTTTTCTGCCGAGTTTCTTTTGGGAAAGCTTTTATCCAACAACCTTCTGGCTTTGGGAATTTATGACGAGGCAAAGGCAGTTCTTTCTGACCTTGGTTTGGAGCTTTCGGAAATTGAGGATTTTGAGCCGGAACCATCTTTGGGCAACGGCGGCTTGGGGCGTTTGGCAGCCTGTTTTTTAGACTCCATTGCCGCCTTGGGTCTATGGGGCGATGGGGTGGGCCTAAACTACCACTATGGTCTGTTTTTCCAGCGCTTTGAAAATCACAAGCAGGGGGAATATCCAAACCCATGGATAAAGCCCCAAAGCTGGCTTGTGGAAACGGGCCTTTCCTTCCCCGTTTCCTTTGGCAGCTTCACTGTAAACGCACAGCTCAAAGACATCTCCATCCCCAGTGCAGGAACAGGGCTATCAAACCGCCTGCATCTTTTTGATGTGGAAGAGCCTTATCCCCTGCCTTTGTCCGGCATTGACTTTGATAAAAGCGACATTCCTCACTGCTTAACGGCCTTTTTATACCCTGACGACAGCGACGAAAAGGGCAGGCTCCTGCGGGTTTATCAGCAGTATTTCATGGTTTCCGCCGGCGCACAGCTTATTTTAAAGGAGCTTGACGACAAGGGCTTTTCTCCGGAAAACTTAGCAGACCACGTCTCCATCCAGATTAACGACACCCACCCTTCCATGCTTATTCCGGAGCTTATCCGCCTGATGGTAGACAGGGGTCTATCTATGGATTCTGCCATAGAGCAGGTTCGCCAAAGCTGCGCCTACACAAACCACGCAATTTTGGCAGAAGCCTTGGAAAAGTGGCCCCTTGATTTTATCGAAACTGTTGCCCCACAGCTTGTTCCCATTATTCAAGAGCTGGACTTGAGAGTTAAAAAAGCCCATCCCGAATCTCCCCCTATCATAGACGAGGACGAACTTGTGCATATGGCCTATCTGGACATTCACTACGGCCATTCCATAAACGGCGTTGCCGCCCTGCACACAGACATTTTAAAGCACACAGAGCTTGCCCCTTTTTACTCCCTCTACCCCGAAAAATTTAACAATAAAACCAACGGGGTTTCCTTCCGCCGCTGGCTGGAGGTTTGCAACCCCCTTTTGTCCGGCTTTATCACAAAACGCATTGGCGAAGGATGGAAAAAAGACACGAGCATACTCACCTACCTTGAAGATTTTGTTGATGATAAAGACAGTTTAAATGAACTACTTGCCATAAAATCTGAAAATAAACGGCGGCTAAAACAAGAGATTTTTAGACTTCAAGGGGCACATCTTAATGAAAACTCGGTATTTGATATCCAGATTAAACGCTTTCATGAGTATAAACGTCAGCAGATGAACGCCCTGTATGTGATTTATAAATACCTTGAAATCAAAGAAGGAAACCTGCCGCCCCGCCCTATTACGGTGATTTTCGGCGGTAAGGCCGCTCCGGCATACACCATGGCAAAGCATATTATCCACCTGATTTTATGCTTGCAAAGCTTAATTGAAAATGACCCTGCCGTCAGCCCTTGGCTTCAGGTTTTGATGGTTGAAAACTACAATGTCTCAAAGGCAGAGCTACTCATTCCCGCCTGCGATATTTCTGAGCAAATTTCCTTGGCTTCCAAGGAAGCCTCGGGCACAGGAAACATGAAACTCATGGCAAACGGTGCTATCACCCTTGGCACCATGGACGGGGCAAACGTGGAAATTGCCGATTTGGTTGGGGCGGAAAACATCTATACCTTTGGAAAGTCCAGTCCCCAAGTCATAAAGCTTTATGCCGAGGAAAGCTATGAGCCTTTGGAGTTTTACCACCGCTCTGCCATTGAGCCATTGGTGGATTTTATCCTCTCCCCCGAGCTTTTGGCTATTGGTGACCCTCTGGCGCTTACTGCTCTTTGGAAAGATTTAAAGCATAAAGACTGGTTCATGTCCCTTTTGGACTTGGAGGACTATATCGCCGCAAAGGAAAAGGCACTTTCCGACTATGAAAATCGTGAGGCTTGGGCAAAAAAGATGCTTATAAACATTGCCCGCTCGGGCTTTTTCTCCTCAGACCGCAGCATAGCCCAGTATAACGAAGAAATCTGGCAGCTTTGCTAAGCCGCCCCTTGTTCAATCGTTAAAACCCCCTAAAAAACACCATTGCCCTACCTTTAAACCTATATTTAAAAAACCTTGCCCCTGCCTGCATTAAATGCGGCAGGGGCTTTTTACTTCTTTTTCACCTTATCCTTTGCGCCTTAGCTTGTTTTTCCTGCTGTTTTTTCCTGATGTGCCTTGCGAATAACAGTTGATATGAATTATGGTAATGGCATTAAATATCTGGCTATTTATCCTTGAATAATCGGAAAGATATGCTATTATAATATAAGGGATAAAATACTGCTTAGTTGCCGCCTTAGTTTTTGTTTACTTTGGCCGGACTTTTTTTCGGCCTGAACAGAAGGTTTTTCCCTTTTTAAAAACTGATATAAGCGCTTTTTTGCTTATGTACTATATATATGGAGGACACAACATGGATACATCTGCAGGAATTCCGGCAGAGTCAAAGTATAGTTACAGGCAGTTCGGGTTCTCCGCCAATTCCGTCAGAAGAACCATATTAATCATCGATGGCAACCCGACAAACCGCAATCTGCTCTGTAACTTACTTAAAGATGAATACGACATCATTGAAGCAGAAAGTGGCTTGGATGCTATTGAAATTCTTAAAGACTGCAAAGACAAAGTCTCTCTCATCGTTATTGACATGATTTTGCCCCTTTCAGACGGGCAAAAGTTTATGGAGTTTCGCAACAGGGACCCCTTTTTCTCCCTAATTCCCGTTGTGGCGGCCACTGTCAAAGACGGTGAAGGTGACGAAATTTCCACTCTTTCTTACGGAGCCAGTGACTATATAACAAAGCCCTATAATAAGGAAATCATACTACACCGCTTTGCAAACCTTATAAACCTGCGTGAGAGCACTGTTATTATGAACCTGCTTGAATACGACAGGCTTACGGGAGTTTATAGCAGGGAGTTTTTTTACCGCCACGCAAGGGCAATAATCGACCAAAACCCTAACAAAAAATATGACATTATCTGCTCAGATGTGGAAAGTTTTAAGCTTATAAACGACAGCTATGGTATTGATGTGGGTGACGCACTGCTCTGCGGCATTGCGGATATGTGCGGCGAATACACAAAAGAGCGGGGCATCTGCGGACGCCTTGGGGGCGATATTTTTGCCTGCCTTATAGAAAGCGGAGATGATTACTCAGACGAATCTATGGGCGAGTATATACAAAGACTTAATTCCCTCACCCCTGTGAGAAACCTTGTTATGAATTTTGGCATCTACCACATCACAGACACCTCCCTGCCCGTAGGGGTCATGTGTGACCGTGCCATCCTTGCAATTGGCAGCATAAAAGGCAAGTTTAACCGCTATGTGGCCTGCTATGACAATGAAATCAGGGAGAAAATTCTTCTTGCCCAAACCATAACTGACAGTATGGAAACCGCCCTTGAGGAAAAGCAGTTTAAGGTTTATCTCCAGCCGAAGGTCAACATAAGAAACGGCAAAATAACCGGAGCGGAGGCTCTTGTCCGTTGGCTGCATCCGGAAAAAGGCTTTTTGCAGCCTATGGAGTTTATACCCATTTTTGAGAAAAACGGCTTTATCACAAAGCTTGACCAATATATGTGGGAGGAAACCTGCCGTATCATAAGAGGCTGGATAGACTCCGGCATGACAGCTGTTCCCGTTTCCGTCAATGTCTCCCGCTCGGATATATATAATCTTGACCTTCCGGAAACCATGCTTAATCTTGTAAACAAATATGGGCTGCATCCGGAAATTCTCCATCTTGAGATAACCGAAACTGCATATACTGAGAACCCAAAGCAAATAATAGAGGCAACAACCCGACTTCGTGAGGCAGGTTTCATCATCGAAATGGATGACTTCGGAACAGGTTATTCCTCCCTTAATATGCTCTCTGACCTACCAGTCGATACCCTCAAACTTGATATGAAGCTGGTTCAGTCGGATAACAACGACAGCGGCAGCAGAAATATCCTGAATTTTGTTGTGAGTCTCGCAAAGTGGATGAACCTTCTTATAATCGCCGAGGGTGTTGAAACTCAGGAGCAGGTAAACAGGCTCAAATATCTAAACTGCAACTATGCTCAGGGATATTTTTATGCCCGTCCCATGCCCGAGGAGGATTTTACAAAACTGCTTTCGGAGTCTCCCATAGATGACGAAGTCATAAGCTGTGTTTTTTCACCTCCAAACCTTGAGCTAACTTTCTGCGATAGCAATAATAAGGATATACTTCTTATTATTCACAGCAGCGGCGAAAACCGCTGTATGCTGCAAGAAACCTTTTCAGGCCAATATTGTGTTGCCGAAGCAGGTAACTTTGACAGCGCCCTTAAGTTCCTTAAGGAGAACCACAGCAGAATTGTCACCATTATTCTGGATGTGCTTATGCCCTCTATGGACGGCTTTGAGCTTGTGTCTATACTAAAGCACGACGAAAGACTTGAAAGCATACCGATTATCATAACAGCGGATGAGGGAGACGGGCTGGAGCTTCGTTCAATAGATATAGGTGCCGACGATTTTATAGCTAAGCCCTATTACCCTGAGGTTATATCCCGCCGTGTCCGCAATCTTGTTGATTTGTGCAAGTACAGAAGGCTTAAAACTGATACATACAAAAAAGATAAGGATACCGCCGCCTTAAACTAGAAATCAGCCTTCTTATCTCATCCCACCGGCTCCTTGCAAGCATATGTAAGGTAAAGTTAAAAACCCGGCGAGAATACATCCCGTCGGGTTTTTTTGATTTTCTATTTGCTTTTGCGGTTTAAGCCTTATTAAGTTCCTCAAGCCGCTCAACATAGTTTTCTCTTTCCTTTATCTCCCTTTGCCGTATCTCATCGCAGGTAATTCCGGATTTTATCCTTCCCTTTTCACGAAATTCTCGGCGCAGGCCATACATAGCCTCTGTAAACTCGCTTTTGAGCTTTTGGGCTTTTTCTTTGGTTTTTTCATTGTTTAAAAGTGACCATTCAAGCTTGCACTCAACAACACTTAAGGCGTTGTTGCCGTTTGAATAGTCGTGGTCATCATACTGTACAACGTTTATTTTCCAGCCGCAGACTGAGCAGGCATCAAGGTCGCTAAAATCTTCAAATTTGTCTTTCCCGCAAACCGGACATTCTATCCCTGTGTTCATTTTTCCACCTCACAATTTTTTTCTTTACACCTTAAAAATACCCCCGCTGGGAGCGTAGGTTTTTTATGTGAATGGTAATTTTCTTTTCTTATTATAGCATATATCTTTATTAAATAACATAGTCTTTTCCTGTTTTATCCTTCCTATATTCGGAAAACAAGATAAAAGCTATGTAAGCGGAGGACAATATGCCAAAAACCCGTATTAAAATATCTGTTCTTATGATTATAACGGCGGCCCTCACTTTACTTTCTGCTT
>JAAYFX010000203.1 GCA_012728025.1 Clostridiales bacterium | reverse complement strand
TTTTGCAGCCCTGTTTTTACATATATAAACCTTTATTGTTTTTTAAAGAGTGGCGGCAATAAGCCTTTTGGCATACTCCGTTTTTGGGGAGTTAAAAACCTCCTCGGGAGTTCCCTGCTCTATTGTTCTGCCGTCTTTCATGACTATTACCCTGTCACTTATCTGCCGTATAACGTTAAGGTCATGGGAGATGAAAAGATAACTTAGGTCAAGCTCGGAGCGAAGCTCCATAAGAAGCTCCAAAATCTGCGCCTGAATTGTAACATCCAAAGCGGAAACCGGCTCGTCCGCAATTATAAACCTTGGCCTTTGTATAAGGGCAACGGCTATTCCCACCCGCTGGCGCTGGCCGCCGGATAGCTCTCTTGGTTTTCTGTCGGCGTATTCTGGGCCGAGGCCCACCCGCCTTAACATATCCATAACCCTGTCTTTTCGCTCAGCCTTGCTGTATTTGCCATAGGCACGAAGGGGCTCCTCAATAATCCATTCAATGGTTTTGGCAGGGTTAAGGGAGCCAAAGGGGTCTTGAAAAACCATCTGCGGCCTATTGGTATAATGGATAATCTCGCCCTCATAATCTGTGTGCAAGCCCAAAATTGCCTTAGACAAGGTGGATTTTCCACAGCCGGATTCCCCAACAAGGCCTAAAATCTCCCCTTGGTAAACCTTGAGGTTAACATCAAACAAAACCTGCTTACGGGTTGCTCTGCCAAACAAGCCATGGTTTATATAATAGGCGTTAAGGTTTTTTACCTCAAGCACTGGTTCAGACATTCATTCTTCTCCTAGTGGATACGGCGGAAACAAGCTTTTTTGTGTATTCGTGCTGGGGGTCTGAGAATATCTGCTCTGTATCCCCCTGTTCAACAATCTGGCCTCTATACATAACGGCAACCTTCTTGCATACCCGCCTTACAACCCTAAGGTCGTGGGAGATGAAAAGCAGGCTTACGCCGCACTTTTCGTTCAATCGCCGCAAAAGCTCTATTATCTGGGCCTGAACTGTAACATCCAAGGCGGTTGTAGGCTCATCAAGAATTAAAAGCTTCGGGTGGGTTATGAATGCTGAGGCTATCATAGCCCTTTGTCTTTGCCCGCCGGACAGTTGGTGGGGATATTTTTTATAAGTTGTATCAGGCTCCGGCAGGCCCACAAGACGCATGACCTCCAGAACCATTTTCCGCCTTTCCTCGGCGTTAAACTTACAGTGAAGCTTAAGAGTTTCGCCAATCTGGCGTCCCACTCGCATAAGGGGGTCAAGACTTGTCATGGGCTCCTGAAATATAACACCTATATCCTTGCCCTGTAAAAGACGCATTTCCTCTACGCTGCATTTTAAAAGGTCTTTACCCTCGAAAAGAATCTCCCCATCCACCCTTGCCTGACCTTTAGCTATAAGGCCCGCAACGGTAAGTGCCGTCACTGTTTTCCCCGAGCCGGATTCCCCCACAAGACCAAGGGTGTCTCCCTGAGCCATATGCAGGTCTATCCCTTGCACCGCAGTACATTCTCGGCCGTCGTTAAACGCAACCGACAGGTTTTTTATTTCAAGCATCTGCCTTACGCCTCCGTTTCGCTGCAGGCCGCCAAGTTGGCCTGTATCCTAAGCCCTCGGATATGAGGGCAAAACCCAGAATTAAAATAGAAATGGAAAAGCCCGCCGAAAGAGCCTGCCAAGGTGCCGAGAAAAGATAGGCTTGAGAGTCTAAAAGCATCCTGCCTAAACTTGCACTTTCCGTAGGTTTAACCCCAACCCCAAGATAGCTCATGCTGGCCTCGGCAAGCACAGCATTGTTAAAGCCTATGGCAATAGAGGATAATAAAACAGTGGCAATGTTCGGCAGTATATGGACAAAAATTATACGCATATTTGAAACGCCCATAAGCTTTGCATTTTTCACATAGTCCATATTTCGCTGTTTTACAAATTCCCCTCTTATAACCCTTGCAAAGCTAGGGATAAATAAGATTCCTAATACTATAATTATGTTAGTTTTACCGTTGCCGGTTATGGTTATTACAACAAGGGCAAGAAGTATGCTGGGAAAGGCTGTTACAGCGTCGTTTATTCGCATTATTATTTCATCAGCGTGTCCGCCGAAATAGCCAGTCAGCCCGCCTATGAGCGTACCAACCAAAGCGCCTATGGAAACTGCCAGAAAAGCGATGAGCAGGGTTGTTCCCGCTCCTTCCATAATACGGCTTAAGATATCCCGTCCAAAGTTATCTGTTCCCAAAAGATGGACAGAGTTGGGAGGCATGCTTTTGCTTGAAGTAGACATGGTATCAGGGTCAAATGGTGTCCAGAAGTATCCGATTACTATCACGCTTACCATAAGAGCCGTTAAGGCGCATCCGAATATAAGACTGTAATTTGGTGTTTTTCTCACTTTTGGCCTCCTGAGGCGCCTTGGATGGCATATTGGTAATCATCGGAAGCGAATTCTTGGGTCAATATATTTATAAGATACGTCCGCCAAATAGTTTACTGTTATGACAATTATGGCGATTATCATTATTATCGTCTGTACCACCGGTATGTCTCGGCCTATTATGGAGCTTAGAAGAAGCCTGCCTATACCCGGTATTGAGAAAACCTGTTCTATTATTATACTGCCAGCTATTATGTCCACAAGGGTAACTGCAAGAAAGGTAACCACCGGTATGATGGCGTTTCGCAAAACATGGATGCGTATAACACGCCAACGGCTGTTGCCCCGACTGAAGGCAGTGCGCACATAGTCCTCGTTCATTTCCCGAAGCATACTGCTGCGTAAAAGCTTTATTACCATGGCGCTTTTGGGAAGAGCTATGGCAAGAGCCGGAAAAACCAGATAGCCCCAAAAGGCGGCAGGGTCTATGGTCCTGTCAACAAAGCCCCCCGGCGTGAAAAACTTTAATACCAGTCCGAAAAAATAAGTGAAAAGAATACCTATGAAAAAGGGTGGTATTGACATGATGATTTGGTTAAATATCATAAAAATTCTATCCGGAATGCTATGGGCAAATCTTGCAAGCAAAACACCTATGGGAAATGATATTAGCAAAATCATAGAGAAGGAAAGCAGACTCAAAGCCGCTGTTATCCCAAGCTTTCCCGCCAAAAGCTCTTTTACCGGCATATTGTAACTGTATGATATGCCGTAATCTCCGGTAACAAAGCCCTTCAGCCAGTGAAAATATCGTAATATGGCTGGGTCTGTAAGTCCAAGCTCCTCCCGAAGAGCCTCAACCTTTTCCTGTGTGGCCTGTGTCCCAAGCATTCTTGCGGTAGGGTCACCGGGGATGATTTGGAAGGCAAAAAAAACAAATGCGGAAATGACAAGGAGGGTCAGGATAAAAACACCCGCTTTTTTTAAGATATAGCGCATTTTTTCCTCCAAGTCTGTATGTTTTGCTGATTTTCCAGTAGCCGTTAAAGCAGAGCGGTTCTTTCATAATAGGCTAACGAAAGACCGCCCTGCTTCATATTCACAAAAGCCCACGGAGAAATCCGCCAAGGCTGTTTAAAGACCTCAAAGCTAATTTATTCTGTGAAATAAACCTTAGACATATCCATCACGTAAATCGGGTAAAATTCGTATCCGGAAATGCCTTCTCGCATAGCCACAAGGTCGCAAAGGTCTTGAATATAAAGATTTGCCGCCCTATCGGTAAGTATGCTCAAAAGCTCCTTGTAGTAAGAAACCTGCTCCTCATCATCTATGGAGCTTATGGCCTTTTTGAAGATTTCATCATATTCTTCGTCATTGAAGTTTATGAAGTTTGAGCCGGAATCCGAGGTGAAGCGCTCTAACATGGCTCTTGCTGTCATGGTCGAAGCATCCACACCGACAACTGTGGTCTCATAGTTGCGGGAAAGATAAGTTTCCGTAAGCCAAGTTTCCCAGTCAACAAGCTGGATTTCCATTGTGATTCCAATGGCACGAAGCTGCTCTGCCAAAATTTCGGCAGTGTCTATATGAGGCTGATAGTTTGAAGGCACGGTGCAGTCAAACTCAAAGCCATCGGGATAACCCGCATCGGCCAAAAGCTGCATTGCCTTTTCAGGGTCGTATGAATAGTGGTCGGAAAGCTCGGGGACAAAATATTTTCCAAAGGCAGGATACATACTGCTGCCAACCTCTGTGCCCCTGCCCTCTGCCAGAAAGTCCATAATCATGCCTCTATCAAGGGCATAGGAAATGGCTCTTCTCACTTCAACATTGTCAAAGGGCTCTACCTCGTTATTAAGGTAAAGTGCCTGAACCAAATTCATAGTTCCTTCAAGAACCGTAAAATCATCACTAAGCTCATTTGCTTGAGCGCTGGTCAGGTGAGCGGCAAGGTCAATAGCGCCCCCTTGCAGAGACATTATAAGGGCCTCTCCGTTTGAAATTATCTTGTAAGTAACACTGTCTACAAAGGCTTCTTCGCCCCAATAGCCATCAAACTTTTCTATTATGACATTCTCCTGAGGAGAACGGGATTTATACATAAAAGGACCGGTTCCGACAGTTTCCACAGAAGGGTCACAGCCTTCGGGGATTATGCCCGCCGTCAGAAGAGCCAAAAGCTCTATATTAGGTTCGCTTAAAGTGACAGTAATGGTTTTTTCATCCCTAGCTTCAACAGAGGCTATGGCATCCATTCCGTCCATCAGGGGCTTGCCGTCATCAAGGCCGGCGATACGGCTTATGGAATAAACAACGTCATCTGCCGTAACAGTTTCACCGTTATGAAACTTTACTCCCTCACGGAGGGTGAAGATAAAGCTGTCGCCCGTTTCTGCAATCTCATAGTCGGAGGCTACGGCGGGAACAAGGTTTCCCTTGGTGTCGGGCTTTACAAGTCCTTCAAAAACATTGAAAAGCACCTCACGAGTGCCTGCCGATACCATCTGGTGGGGGTCGAAAGTGTCGTCAAGGTCTTGAGCTATACCCACTATAAGGTCTCCGCCCATAAGGGGTTCTCCGGATGGGATAGCTTCCTGTTCTGTCTGCTCGGGTGTCGGGGTCTTGTCCGCTTCTTCATTGGACTTATCGCCTGAGCAGCCGCTCAGTGCAACAGTCAGCATAAGAAGGGCCAATAACAACGCTGGTATCCTTTTGCTGATTCTCATTAGTTTTTCTCCTTCATAAAATAATTTATAGTATTTCCCCAAGACATAAAGCCCATCCCCGCCTTCCTCTTTGCCTATGCATTTTGAAGGTCGCCGCGGGCACGTCTTGAGAAAACCTTTACAATTACCTCTAGCAGTATATACAATTTGACCAGTAATTGCAATACTCCACGACTAAAAAAGGGCGATATATGTGGCACACCACCTACATTTTGGGGCAATTGCAAGTTTTATGTCTTTTAGTTTACCAGATTAAGGTTTTCCCACAGAGAAAAAGCGCTCCGGAAATTTTAATCCGGAGCGCAATTAATTTTTTGTTATTTTGTAGTTTTAGAAGTTATTTCGCATACTCTACGGCCTTTGTTTCACGCAGGACATGAACCTTTATCTGCCCCGGATAGGTAAGCTCGCCTTCAATCTTCTTGGCAATGTCTCTGGCAAGGAGAATCATTTCGTCCTCTCCTACTTCCTCGGGTTTGACCATTATGCGTATCTCCCTGCCGGCCTGAATGGCATAACAGCTTTCAACTCCGCCGAAGCTCTTGGAGACTTCCTCAAGCTTTTCAAGGCGCTTTACATAGCTTTCGATATTTTCACGCCTTGCTCCGGGACGTGCAGCGGAAATTGCGTCCGCCGCCTGAACCAAGCAGGCTATTATTGTGTGGGGCTCTACATCCCCGTGGTGGGCGTGGATAGCGTGGATTACCTCCTCGCTTTCCTTGTACTTGCGGGCAAGGTCTACGCCTATGGTGACATGGCTGCCCTCAACCTCATGGTCGATGGCCTTTCCAATATCGTGTAAAAGTCCGGCCCGCTTTGCAATGGCTACATTAACTCCCAATTCGGAGGCCAAAAGCCCCGCTATGTGAGAAACCTCAATAGAGTGGTTTAAAACGTTTTGACCATAGCTTGTGCGGTATTTCATGCGGCCCAAAAGCTTTATAATGTCGGGGTGCAGGCCGTGAACATTGGTTTCAAATACGGCACGTTCTCCCTCTGCCTTTATAGCCGAGCTTACTTCCTTCTGAGCTTTGGCCACCATTTCCTCTATCCTTGCCGGATGTATCCGCCCGTCTTGGATAAGCTTTTCAAGGGTTAATCTTGCCACCTCACGGCGAACTGGGTCAAAGCTTGAGAGGGTTATGGCCTCGGGCGTATCGTCTATTATAAGGTCAACGCCGGTCAGGGTTTCTATGGCACGGATATTGCGTCCTTCTCTGCCGATTATACGGCCTTTCATTTCGTCGTTGGGGAGGGGAACGACAGAAACTGTGACCTCTGAAGCATGGTCTGCCGCACAGCGCTGTATGGCAAGGGTTATCATTTCC
>JAAYFX010000349.1 GCA_012728025.1 Clostridiales bacterium | reverse complement strand
TAAAAAATGAAGAAAAGAGAAGGAGAAGCGCAGCCCAAATGGAGAGAGGGTTAAATGTGCTATTAAAAGGAATATGATTAAACTTACTGAAGAGCAGCAAGGAATAGTAGATTACCTTTGGGAACAAGTTGACAACCCTGAGGGACATAATACAGTAATCTCCGGCAAAGGCGGCGTTGGCAAAACAGTCCTTCTTTGTGAGATGATTACCCAGCTTTTGGAAAACGGCTATAAGGTCGCCGCAACCGCGATGACTGGAAAGGCGACGGCAGTGCTCCGCAGCAAAGTCTGGGATTTAATTCGAGAGAAAAAGTTGGAGTTTCCCAAGGAAAATCTTAAAATAGAAACCATATCCAAGATAACTAAAGAGAGTAAGGTCTTGGGGATGAGTGAAAACGGCGAAACTACTTACACCAATAAATGGCGAAACCCTAAGTTATTTGATTATGATGTTCTCTTTGTAGACGAGCTGTCGATGGTGCCGCAATATGTCAGCCAATGGTGGTTAATGACTCAAGCGAGAGTTTTTGCCTTTGGCGATTTTTGCCAAATACCAGAGGTCTCTACCGCAGAAACCAAGCGTGAGTTGGCAGGATTTCAGCATGACTTGAAGATTCCCCAGACCAACTATGTATCTGGATATGGAGTTAAGGTGCTAAAAAAGTTGGCTCACCAGCATTTAGAAACGGTGCTAAGGTCAGATAATGAAATAGCTTTATTATGCGATGATTTAAGAGATTTTACAAAGACTAAAAGCGATATTGTTAAAACAATAAGAGATTGGTCAGAAAAAACAGATAATGTCCAGTATTCGACTTCGCTTGAAGACTTAGAAACAGATCCTTCTTGGCAGATAATTGCCTATACAAATAAAATGTGCTCATACATAAATAATCAATTATGTGTTGGCGGCGATTATCCAGACTTATCAGATAAAATAATTTTATTTGATAACCTTAATCCACTAAAAATGTATAATGGTGATGTATTAATGTTTGGCGACTTTTTACAAAATATTGCCAGGTACAATAATCCAAAGCAAAAACGACGAATATACGTTTGTATGAAATGGGATGGTAAGATGCCACGCAAGGATAGTCCCAACCCCATTGAAAGAAACTTTTTTAATATCTACATTCAATTTAAACAGGCTCTCGATGAAGTCAATTCTCGAAGAATGTACGGCTTGGCAAGCATTATCGAAGCCTCCGGCCGCGCAGAGGGGCAAATTAAAGGGTGGCTTGAAGATATTGAAATAATGAGGAAAGAAGAGCCGCATAACGGCAAGTGCTTTCAGAACATTGTCGAGAAATTTTATGAAATTGACCGAGATATGGGTCAATACATTGCGGATATGAGCGAGCCAGTGCCGCAGCTTTACGTTGTGAACTGCGGCTACGGGTTCGCAATCACATGCCATAAATCGCAAGGCAGCGAGTTCCCGAATGTGTGCTACCTCTTGGAGAAGTTTGATAAGCCTTTACTTTATACGGGCATATCCCGAGCAAAGAAGAAAGTTAAAGTAATTAAC